>CAYNTN010000062.1:0-22275 GCA_964399995.1 uncultured Ignavibacteriaceae bacterium | reverse complement strand
CAAACTTAACAAACTTAACCAACTCCCCAAACTTAACAAACTTAACAAACTTAACAAACTTAACAAACTTAACCAACTCCCCAAACTTAACAAACTTAACAAACTTAACAAACTTAACAAACTTAACCAACTCCCCAAACTTAACAAACTAATCAGAACTATTTTTCAAATACTTATCCAAAAATTTTAATATATCTCCGTATCCTTTTATTTCATTTTCTTTTTTTACAAATCCGTGACCTTCGTCCGGGAAAACTAAATACTCTACAGGTACATTGTTTTTCTTTATTGCGGCAACAATTTCATCCGACTCCGCCTGAAGCACTCTCGGATCATTCGCACCCTGGAGAACCATTACAGGGTTTTTTATTTTATGCGCATGAAATAGTGGAGAAATATTATACAGTCTGACCGAATCGGTAGCAGGATCACCCATTTCAGAATACAGAGCTTTTCTAAAACTTTCCCAATAAACCGGAATTGAAGTCAAAGTCCTAAGCCAATTTGTGACACCGAAAATATCGATACCGACTTTAAACTCATCGGGTTGAAAAGTCATAGCTGCCATAGTCATAAAACCTCCGTAAGAGCCTCCTATTATTCCAATATTATCCTTGTCTATATAATCCAATGTCTGAAGATATTTCTTACCATATACACAATCCATTAAATCCTTGTCACCATGATTAAGATTGTCCATCTTGAAAAATGTCTTTCCGTAACCGCTGCTCCCGCGGTTATTAACCTCAAGTATTGCGTAACCATGATTCACTAAAAACTGGATCAAAGCAGAATAGCCAATTCTTGACTGTCCTCCGGGACCGCCATGAACAGAAATCAAAGCAGGGACCTTGTTTTCTTCAGATGCATTTAAAGGTTTATAGAAGATCGAAGGGATTTCCAGCCCGTCAAAAGATTTATAACGCACAACTTCAGCTGAGACCAGATCATCAGGATTTATTTCTTCATTAAGAGTATTGGTAACTTTCTTAAGTTCATTGGTTTCGAAATTATAAACATAAACATTACTTGGAGCTTTCGAAGTACTCACTCTGAGAGTCATAAGATTTTCGCTGTTGGATATATTGACAGAACTTATATCTCCGTCGGGTATTTCCGGAAATTTAACATTATCTCCCGAAATATTATTCTTAATTATTATTTTATTTTTACCATCTTCATTTATAGCCGTGACTTTATATTTTTCATTTTCACTATCATAGCTATACATCACATCCCAATTGGATTGAAATACTATTTCGCTCTTTCCTGTTTCAATATGGTATTTTGCCAGATAACTAAATTCTTCACCCAAATTAGTAATATAAAAGAGATTATTACCATCGTTGCTGAAATCCGAAACATTGTAATTTCCGGGTATCAAAGAATCTGAAATTTCTATGGTTTTATTCTTTGAACGGTCCATTAAATAAAGTTTGCTTTCACTTGTAGTAATACTTTTACTGAGAGCCAGAAAATTTTCATCATCTGAAATCGCTCCTACATTGTATCCTTCATCATTTTGATATATCATTTCGGCTTTCCATGTGCCGATATTCATTTTATAGAAATCAAAGAATTGCGGATTTCTTTTATTGGAAATATAATACATAGAGTTTTTATCACTACTCCAGTCATAAAAACTGGCTTTCTCTTTTTCATCGGGAGTAAGATCTTTTGAAGTGCCGTCTTCGTTCAGAAGATAAATATGAGAAATCTCATTGCCTCCTTTATCAGATGAATACAGAATTTTTTTTGTACCGGGCACATAGTCAATTCCGAAAATTGATTCGTCTGTAGAATGTGTAAGCGGAATTATAGAAGCGTCTTCTATATTGATTTCGTATGCATTAAAAATCCCTGACAAATTGCTTGTCACCAGCAGCTTCGACTCATCACTTGAAAAAGCGCCGCCGAATATACTTAGATTTTTATAAAATTGCTCGATTGAGTATTGCTTAAATGTTTTGTCCATATTGTTTTGGCTTAATGAATCCGATACGATTTTAAGATTCTTTGAAAAAACTAAAGATGCAATTGTTAACAGAATGAATAAGATGAGTGTTCTTTTCATAATTTGATTTATTTAAATTAGCTTCCTTATTCAAATATAGTCATATTTCTAATTTATATCTACTTTGATTTTGATTGAGTGAGTTGAGTTGTTAAGTGTGTTGAGTGTGTTAAGTGTGTTGAGTGTGTTGAGTGTGTTGAGTGTGTTGAGTGTATTGAGTGTATTGAGTGTATTGAGTGGGTAGAATAATATGATAGTTTAGAATCACTTATTCTTCAGGATTGTAAATATAAATCCCCAATCCTAATTCCCCAATTCCAAATCAGACAAAAACTCCCATTGTAAAAAATTTCAAAATTGAGTATTTTGCAAGTTCCGAAAGAAAGGGGCGGTTAGCTCAGTTGGTTAGAGTACTACCTTGACATGGTAGGGGTCATTGGTTCGAGTCCATTACCGCCCACTTTTCAATTATCAATGTTCAATGAACAATGTTCAATAGTTTTTAATGGCTGACAAGATCAAAATAACGTTTCCGGATAATTCCGTAAAAGAATTTGATAAAGGCATAACAGCTTATGACATTGCTGCGTCCATAAGTAAAAAGCTTGCTGATGAAATACTTGTTGCTGAGGTAAATGGAAAAATGGTTGATCTGTCTGCTCCCATTAATGAAGACGGGAAAATAGTATTGCATAAATTTGACTCGGACAAAGGTAAGGAAGTTTACTGGCATACTACTTCTCATATGATGGCGCAGGCAATAGAGGAATTATATCCGGGAGCAAAGTTTGGTGTCGGACCGGCAATCGAAGGCGGATTTTATTATGATATAGATTCGGAAAAGAAATTCTCTGATGAGGATCTAAAGAAAATTGAAGACAGGATGGTTGAGATTTCGAAGCGGGATTTGAAACCGGTAAGGCAGGATTTGAAAAGGGAAAATGCAATTGAATATTTCAAAAACAAAAGGAATGACAAGTACAAAGTAGAGATACTCGAAACCATAGCAAAGGATGAAGATGTCGTTTCTCTTTATGAGCAGGGAAGCTTTACCGATCTTTGCCGCGGACCGCATTTACCTTCAACTTCAAAAGTCAAAGCTGTCAAACTTCTTTCAGTATCAGGTTCATACTGGAGAGGTGATGAAAAGCGTCAGATGCTTCAGAGAATTTACGGCATATCATTTCCTAAGCAGAAAGAACTTGATGAATACTTAAAAAATCTTGAGGAAGCTAAGAAACGTGATCACCGCAAACTTGGCAAAGAACTCGACTTGTTTTCATTTCATGAAGAAGGTCCGGGATTTCCATTTTGGCATAATAACGGTATGATATTAATGAATAATCTGAAGGATTTTCTAAGAAAAAAACTCACTGAATTAAATTATCAGGAAGTTAATACTCCTATTGTACTGAATCAAAAATTATGGATTCAGTCCGGTCATTACACAAATTTCAAGGAGAATATGTATTTTACCGATATCGATGAGCGGGATTATGCACTGAAGCCGATGAATTGCCCGGGGGGCATGCTTGTTTACAAAACGAATATGAAGTCATACAGGGATTTACCATTGAGATTATTTGAATTCGGATTATGCCACCGGCATGAATTATCAGGGACATTGTTTGGATTGCTCAGAGTTCGAAGTTTTACACAGGATGATGCACATATCTTCTGCACACCCGAGCAAATCAATCAAGAAGTTAGTGTCCTTATTAATTTAATATTCGATACCTATAGAACATTTGGTTTTGATGATGTGAAGGTTTTTCTATCTACAAGACCTGAGAAATATATCGGTTCTATAGAAGTGTGGAATGATGCCGAAAAATCTCTTGCGGATGAATTAGACAAAGCAAATGTGAAATATAAAATAAATGAGGGCGACGGAGCATTCTATGGACCGAAAATAGATTTTAAAGTAAGGGATATTTTAAATAGAGATTGGCAGCTTGGAACAATTCAGCTTGATTTTTCTTTACCTGAAAGATTTGATTTGGAATATATAGGCGATGACAGCAAGGTTCACAGACCCGTAATGATTCATAGAACAATTTTCGGTGCATTCGAAAGATTTATTGGAGTATTGATTGAGCATTATGCCGGATATTTTCCTTTATGGCTCGCACCGGTCCAGGTCAGTGTTTTACCGATAACCGACGCGCAGAAAGATTATGCACAAGAGATCTCCGAAAAGCTGAAAAGATCAGGATTTAGAGTTCAAACTGATTTCCGGAATGAAAAGATAGGTTATAAGATCAGGGAATCCGAGAATAAAAAGATTCCTTATATGATCGTTATTGGAGAAAAGGAGAAGGAAAGCTGCAATATTTCCGTTCGCCAGCATCAGAAAGGTGATATCGGAAAATTTGAATTGAATGATTTTATTGAAAAACTTAAATTACAGTCATCCAGCAGGGAAAATTACAATTAATTTAAATAATACCATATTAAAAACAAATTAGCCAAAGAAAGAACAAATGAGCAAATTCGTGTCCCACAGGTCAGAGTAGTGGATGAGGACGGAAATGCTTTAGGAGTAATGACGAGTTTAGAGGCATTACAGACAGCCCGTTCAAAAGGATTGGATTTAATTGAAATTTCTCCGACATCAAAACCTCCTGTTTGTAAAATTGCGGATTACGGAAAATATAATTATGAAAGGCAGAAGAAGGAAAAGTTGACCAAGAAGCATCAGCATGTGATGCATATTAAGGAAATCCGTTTTAATCCCAACACAGACAAGCATGATATTGACTTTAAGACAAAGCATTTGAGGCAGTTTTTACTTGATGGTCACAAAGTGAAAGCATTTGTGATGTTTAAAGGGCGAATGATAACGCATCCGGAAATAGGCAGGAAACTGATGGATGAACTTGTAGAAAATCTAAGTGATATAGGAAAGCTTGAATCTCCTCCAAAGATGGAAGGTAAGCAGCTGATCTCATATTTCTTACCGGACAAAAATAAAATTCAGATGTATAGAGATTCATTAGCCAAAGCCAAAAAAGAAGAGGAAAAAAACATTTCAACAGAGAAAAAGGGAAAAATACAAGACATTCCTGCAGAAAGTAAAACGGAGATTAAAGACTTTCCGGAAGAAAAACAGGAAGAAATAAAAAGCATTTCAGAAGAAAACAAAACAGAGGAAAATCAAGATGCCTAAAATGAAATCCAACAGAGCCGCCAAAAAGAGATTCAAGGTGACCGGTACCGGAAAAATAAAGAGAGAAAAAGCTTACAGAAGCCATATTCTCACTAAAAAGTCTAATAAAAGAAAAAGACAGCTTGGAAAAGCTACTTTAGTTTCCGAACAGGAAGTACGAACAATAAAAAGAATGATTCAAGCTTAAAAATTATTTATAAAATTACCATTTCGAAGGAGAATAAATGCCGCGTTCAAAAAATAAAGTTGCTTCTCACAGAAGAAGAAAAAGGGTTTTAGAAGAAGCAAAAGGATACGTAGGTGCCAGGAGTAAATTATATACAGTTGCAAAAAATTCCGTTGAGAAAGGACTGACACATGCATACAGAGACAGAAGGTTAAAAAAACGTGAGTACAAGAGTCTTTGGATAACAAGGATAAATGCAGCTGCAAGATTGAATAATACGACTTACTCAAAACTCATCTATGCTCTTAACAAAAAGCACATTGACATCAACAGAAAAATGCTTGCTGATTTAGCATACGGAAATATTGAAGCATTTAATGAAATTGTTAAGTTTGCTTTGAAATAAAGATTTCAAAAACATATCATTGCAAAGGCGAATTAATGTGTTCGCCTTTGTTTTATTTTCAGTTAAAAGTTAAAAGTTAAAAGTTAAAAGTTGAAAGTTAATGCTGGAAAAGATTGAATTAATAAAATCTGAAGTTCAGAGTGAGTCATCAGGAATTACCACGGATAAAATTCTTGAAAAGTACAGGATAAAATATTTAGGCAGAAACGGAAAGCTTAATGATCTTTTTGAAGAATTTAAGACTGTAGATAAAGAATCGAAAGGTAAAGTCGGAAAGTCATTGAATGAACTGAAGATGTTAATTCAGGGAATTTATGATGAAAAGAAATTGCAGTTTGAGACGGGTTCAAAAACCGCGGCTGATAATATTGATATAACTCTTCCGGGTAGAACTTTTAACAAAGGTACCAAGCATCTTATAACACAGGCATTAGAGGAAATCACGGAGATTTTTGAAAGGATCGGCTTTCAGGTTTATGAAGGTCCCGAAATAGAAGATGAATATCATAATTTCGATGCTCTTAACACTCCTGATTATCACCCGTCAAGAGATATGCAGGACACATTCTATGTTGACAGCACAGGGAAAGACAGGCAGTATTTGTTACGAACGCATACATCTCCGGGTCAGATCAGAATAATGGAAAATTCAAAGCCACCAATACGGGTAGTAGTTCCGGGTAAATGCTACAGGAATGAGGCAGTCAACGCAAGAAGCCTGGCAGTGTTTCATCAGATCGAAGGATTGTATGTTGATAAAATGGTTACTTTCAGGGAATTAAAAGGAACTCTTAATTATTTCGCAAAAGAGTTTTTCGGAGAGAATCTTAAGACACGATGGCGTCCTTCATTTTTTCCTTTTACCGAACCATCTGCCGAACTTGATGTCGAATGCTATTTATGCAAAGCAAAAGGATGCAGAATTTGTAAATACACAGGATGGCTGGAAATAATGGGCTGCGGGATGGTGGATCCGAAAGTTTTTGAAATGGTAGGATATGATCCGGAAGTTTATACAGGATTCGCGTTCGGAATGGGAATAGAGAGAACTCTCTTACAAAAGTACGGAATTCCGGATATTAGAATGTTTCTTGAAAATGATATACGATTTTTGAAGCAATTCTGAGACGCGAGACGCGAGACGCGAGACGCGAGACGTCAAACGTGAGACGTGAGACGTCAAAAGAATAAATACTCAATACTCATTGCATAATTACTCGATACATAATACTCAATACTCAATACTCAATATTCAATATTCAATACTCAATACTCAACACTTAATATTAAAATAAGGAGAAATAAATGTTCAAAACTAAAATAACTGTAGCATTTGCAGTTTTACTTGTTGCAGCTTTGTTAACCGGTTGTGGGGAAAAGAAGGACGAAACAAAAACTGATCTTAACAGCAATAATAAGACAACTGAAAGCAAAACGAAGACAGCAGATACAGTTAAATCAACTCAAACTCAAACAGAAAAAAAAGACAGCACAATGGACAACAATCAAACAGCAGGAAAAGAGAGTTCAAAAAAATTGGGTGATTATGTTAATATGGAGACTTCTATGGGAAATATAAAGATAAAACTTTACACAAAAGAAGCACCGATCACTACGGCTAATTTTCAGAAGTTAGTGAATGAGGGATTTTACAACGGAATTATTTTTCACAGAGTAATAGACGGTTTTATGATACAGGGTGGCGATCCTACCGGAACAGGTACAGGGGGTTCAAAAATAACCATTCAGGACGAATTCGGTCCAGGACTTAAACACAGCAAGAAAGGAATTCTTTCAATGGCTAACAGAGGTCCTAACACCGGTACTTCACAATTCTTTATAACGCTTGCTCCAACACCGCATTTAGACGGCAAGCACGCAATATTCGGCGAAGTTGTAAGCGGAATGGATGTAGTTGAAAAGATCGGCAAGACAAAGACAGGACCCGGAGATAAGCCTGTTACCCCAGTGAAGATGATAAAGGTTACACTTTCCGATAAGTAATAAATAAGATAGTCTTATAAGTCGCTTCAATTAAATAAGGCTGCTAATTTATATACACTGGTATTCATGACTTACTCAAACTGCGTTTTTATTTTTAATTCATGAAATGGTTTGAAAAAAAGTGCTGTTATGAGTAACTTAAAGGACGGAGCGTAGCGTAGCCCGGTATCGCGCCAGTTTTGGGAACTGGAGGTCGCTGGTTCGAATCCAGCCGTTCCGACAAAGAAGTTGAGAGTTCATAAAGTTAAAAAGTTCATAAAGTTTATAAAGCCAAAGTCCTTGAGATAAATTCAAGGACTTTTTTATTTATGCAGATATCTTCAAAATGATGTATAAGCTTATAAGACCAATTCTATTTCTTTTCGATGCTGAAACAATTCATATTATTGTGCTGAAATTTTTTTCAAAAGCACAGTTTCTTTATTCTTTATTAAAAAAAATTTATTCACCAAGACAAAATTCCGGGGTAATTATTAAAGATCTTAGATTTAAAAATCCTTTAGGACTCGCAGCCGGGTTCGACAAAAACGGAATAGCACTGGAATTCTGGGAAGCGTTGGGTTTCTCTCATATAGAAGTCGGGACAGTTACTCCGCTTCCTCAGGCGGGAAATCCAAAGCCAAGAATTTTCAGATTAAGAAAAGACAAGGCATTGCTTAACAGATTAGGCTTTAACAATGCAGGTGCGGATGAGATCAGGGAGAATATTCTTGATGCAAAAAAAAATATAAATAAGGATTTTATTATCGGTGTAAACATCGGAAAGAATAAAAACACAGCCCTTAAAGATGCAGTTGTTGATTATAAAATATGTTTTGAGAAACTTTATGAGGCAGCAGATTATTTTACTATAAATATTTCATCTCCTAACACAGAAGGTCTCCGGATGCTTCATGAAGAAGAATATCTGGATAAATTACTGGAAGAGATTCAGGCTCTTAATAAAAAAATTTCTAAGTCAAAAAATTCGGCTTTAAAATGTATTTTCCTGAAAATTTCACCTGATGTTAATGAAGAATCGCTTAAATCAGTTTATGAGCTGTCTGTAAAAAACAGCATAACCGGGATAATTGCAACAAATACAACAGTTGAAAGAATAAAATTAAAAACCCATATTACTGAACAGGGGGGCTTGAGCGGAAAGCCTCTTAAATTGATATCTGACAGTGTTTTAAAAAAACTATGTGAATTAAATTCAGATAATTCTTTGTTCCTTACGGGTGTTGGAGGAGTGTTTACTCAAAAGGATTTTGAAGATAAAATTAATTCCGGAGCATCCTTAGTCCAGATATATACAGGTTTCATTTATGAAGGACCCGGAATATTAAAGAAGATTTTAAAGATGAATTAAGCGTTTAAAAATAAAAAATAGAAATTTGGAATCATTATTAGAGTCGCCGGTAACGCTCACATTGCTTTTTGCAAATGTAGCAATTTCACTTTGGGCTTTTTACGGAAATCCTATTTATATGGAAAAATTTTCCGAGTGGCCTTATCAGATTGTTCATGATAAAAAGTATTATCAGATAATTACTTCGGCATTTTTACATGCTAATTTCATGCACCTGTTTTTTAATATGTTTGCTTTATACACATTCGGCAGTTTTCTGGAGAGATTTTTCATAGAAAACTTTGGAAGCTTTGACGGTAGTCTGTATTTTTTCTTAATATATTTTATAAGCTTACTTTTTGGCTCAATCTTAACTGTAATATTTCATTATAATAATCCTCTGTATGTTGCAGTCGGTGCCTCCGGAGCAGTTTCAGGAATCGTGTTCTCGTATATAATATTCTTTCCTAAGAGCATGCTTTATGTTTTCTTTATCCCGATGCCGGCATATCTTTTTGCTGTTCTTTGGATTGTATTTTCAGTTTTCGGGATGAGAAATAAACTGGGAAACATAGGACATGAAGCACATTTGGGGGGAGCGCTCGGGGGATTTATTGCAACACTGATACTAATAGACGGAGCGATGAGAATTTTGATGAGTCATTTTTCGTGAATCGTCAATCGTCAATCGTGAATGTCACAATTGAGAATTAGGTAGGAAAGATATAAATTGCTCAGTTTTTCCAAAACCGAATTTGTTCTTAGTCTCTGATTCAGATTATTAAAATCAACATTATCCAGAAGCTGATCCTGATTGAAGCAGGAGAATACAAACGATTCTTCCTTGGTTACCGGATCAACATGTCTTTGCAAACACTGAGCGCAGATCTCTTTCATCATGCATTGCATGGAAGAATTAATGCTGCCGATAGCTACGTGATCTTTCAGCTGATTTTTAAAAATAGTATGTCTTGCTAATTTTACAGCATTCATCATCCTGTCACTTCCGATAGTAATGATTCTGTCAGCCTCTTTAAAATCAAATATTTTTTTCCCTATCATGCCTCTGTTGAAAGCTTCCATTGCCTGAATAATGTTTCCTGTAAACGTCAGATCCTGTTCACGACGCGGAATGATTTTTTCCCCCGTATCATTGCTCCATATCACCTGATCGGAAGATGCTTCAACTTCATCCATTTTATAAACATCTGAAGAGTCTTTATAACCTGCAAAGTAAACTACTTTATTATTATTTTTTTTCAGAGCTTCTGCAATTGAAAACAATACGGCATTTCCGAGACCGCCGCCGACAAGCAATACATTTTCATTTGACGGAATATCAGTAGGAGCTCCTGTCGGACCCATTACTATCACACGTTCACCCTTTTTAAGTTTAGCAACAAGGCGGGAGGAAACTCCTGTTTCAAGTACTATAATTGAAAGCATGCCTTTTTCATAGTCAGTTAAAGAGCCTGTCATTGCAAGTCCTTCCATGGTCAAAGCTGTATCATAAATTTTACTTGATATTGTTTCATAATTTTGGAGACGGTAAAATTGTCCCGGATGAAATTTACTCACGGCATAGGGAGCCCTGACAATGACTTCCACGATTGTCGGAGTCAACCGGATAACATCTTCTACAATTGCGATTAATCCATCATCAAGCTTTGACACTAATTTTCTAAATACTTCTTCTCTCTTATCAGATGATGCTTTACCTAAATTCAAGCCTGAAATTTCCTTCTCAAAAATTTCAGTTACTTTTTCATATCCGTCTTTTGCCGAAGCCATAGCCTTAACTACATTACCGGCATAGTTCGGGTGATTATCTCCGTAAAAAGAAATGTACTTTCCGTTTTTATTGTAAGAAGTAAAAAATCCCGCTTCATTTTTTCCGGCAGCAATTAATTTATTATCTGAAAATTTATATGGTTTAAAAAAATATTTCTGCTCGTCGAGTTCAAACGTTCCCGGATATTCTTTTTCATATATAATATTTGGAGAAGTTCCTGCAGCTACCATCAATGTCTTTGCCTTAAGTCTTATTACCTCTCCTTTACCTGCCGGTCTTTTGATTTCGGGTTTAACATCATCTTTAACTAAATGCTGTTTTTCAAATATTATTTCATCCACTGCTCCGTATTTATTTGAAACAGCCTGAACGGGTACAAGTCCTTCTGCAAAACGAATGCCTTCTTCTAATGCTTTTATTATTTCCTCGTGATTCAGCCGGTAAGCCGGTGAGTCAATCATTCGCTTCCGGTAAGCTATGGTGACTCCTCCCCATTTTTTTACAAGTGAAATCAAATCAGGCTTACGGTTTTCTTTTTTAGCACGATCTGTCTCTGATCTGATTTCTCTTGCATGTTCAATGAAAGTTTTAATGATATCCTTCTCTTCATCATTAAGTGAACTCATGAAATTCGTTTCCATGTTTTCTTTACAGAGTATTTCATATTTATCCAAGACTTTAAGTACCTGAACCGGATAATATGCAAGCAGTTCAGTAGCTGTATCTATTGCTGTGAGTCCTCCTCCGATTACAATTGCCGGGAGGTGTATCTGAAGGTTAGCTAAATTATTTTCTTTAGCTGCTCCGGTAAGCTGAAGAGCCATTAAAAAATCCGAAGCTTTTTTAATTCCCCGGATGAGATTGTTTTTCATATTAATAATTGTCGGTTTCCCGGCACCTGTTGCAATTGCAATATGATCAAAACCCAAATTCCAGGAATCTTCAATTGTCAGTGTTCCCCCGAATCTTACACCGTCATACAATCTGAATTTATTTCTTCTTGATAAGTTAATGTAAATTGCTGTGAGAAAATTTTTGTCCCATCTCACTGTAATTCCGTACTCGGAAACTCCGCCGAAGCCCTGCAAAACTCTTTTATCAAGATCTTCCTCTACTTCACCGTAAAAAAATTTTACAGGTTTTGGGAATTGTGTAAAACCTTTTTCATCTTTTATACCGCAAAATTCTTCATGAACTTTCTCAATTTTCAGAGCGTCAATTCCGACGACCCCGAATCCTTCATTTAATAAATAATGTGAAAGTGTATATCCCGCAGGACCCATCCCTACAATCAGCACATTTAAACCGTTGTACGGAAGCGGATAAGCTCTTTTAATATTAAGCGGATTCCATCTTGTCAGCAAAGAATAAATTTCATATCCGTATGGAAGTTTAAAAACATCGGTAAGTATGTTTGTTTCAATTTCGGGAATGTTAACCGGATCCTGAGACTGGAAAATGCAGGCTTTCATGCAGTCATTACATATTCTGTGACCCGTTCCCGGAACGGTCGGATTATCAATCATGACAAGAGCAAGCGAAGCTACAGGAAAACCCTGTTTACGAACAAAGTGCATCTCTGATATTTTCTCATTCAAAGGACAGCCTTCCAGCTCTATTCCAAGGGGGTTTATTTTAATATTTCCGGATTTGTCAGTTAATCCTTTGGAACATGAATCCTTATCTCTGTCATGACAAAACATGCAATAATCAATCTGATTAAGAACGTGTCTTTTATCCATGCGCTTATCTGTAAGCTTGAATCCGAATCTGTGACGGATTTTTTCCGGATGAGCCTCCATTGCTTCGGGAAGCGGATCATCTGTTTTCTGAAAATCAACAAGACCGAAATAATCAAGTTTCTCAGGCTCGAAGTAAATAATCCATTTCTTTATCCCGGGATCAAAAAATTTTTTAGCAAAGATCCATTTCTCAAGTTCATTGAGAATAAATTTTAAATAATTCAGATCATTTAATTCTTTATCCGGTTCAGGATTTAGTATCTTTGCGGATTTTACTGCTGACAATATTTTATCCGCTTTCGATTTAATATCAGGCGGGATAGCAAAATTTTCCGGTGCAAACTTATCCCCTTCAAAAAACCACCTGTAATTTTTTTCAATCTCTGTCAGATCAAGTAAAAACTTTGCAGTAAATTTTTCTTCATCGCTTTTGAAATCATAATCAGGAAATGCAGCTTGCTTAATTTTTGAAGCAAAACCGTCGAGTTCTGACCAGTTGAATTCACTGAGATTTTCTTTCTTGAATTTTTTAAAGACTTTTTTCTGAAGGATATTCTTTAGCTCAAGTACATCCTTTTCATATTCAGCTTCCTTAAAAAATTTGTTCTGTTCATTCTCAAGCTGAAATAATTCAATTATAAAATCGTTTAAAACATAAGATGAATCAATCAGAATACAGGAAATCTGCATAGGATTAAATCCCTGTCCTTTGGCGTTTTTGTAGCTGACAAAACTTTCATATTTTTTTAAATCCTTCTTTTGAAAATACCTGTAGAAATCATCCGTAAGGTCCTTGAGTCGAAGAGTGTCATAAAGGTCTTCGTAACTATAGCCGAATTTTGAATTTAAGAAATCTATATTTTTTTTCATCTGAAATTTTCTCAATGTATAATTTATCATTAATATAGCTTTTTAAAAATGCATTTGATTACACAAATTTTCAAAACAGCAAAAATAACGGACCGTACAAAACGATCAAAAGTCCAGCCGCGAATTCCTGACGAATTACGCTAAATTAAAAGATATTGCTAAATCCGGATTTTGATTTTACACCAATTTTTTTTGGTTCGGATTGAGCAAAAGTTAATTGTTTTTAAAAGTTTTTAAATCCGAATTAACAGACCTTTAACCTTTATTATTTATCTTCAAAAAATTAATTTGTGTTATCTCACATTGAAAAAGAAAAAATTAAAACAAGCCCGATTCAATCCTGAAAAGTCCGTACATTCGAATTGCGGAGTATTCGGAATTTACAATACTCCGGATGCTTCTATTCTGACCTATTACGGATTGCATGCGCTTCAGCACAGGGGACAGGAAGCGGCAGGGATTGTCACTTCGGAATATGATGCGGCTACGGGTAAATATAAATTTAACATTCACAAGGATCACGGTCTTGTTCTTAGTGTTTTTTCTGATGATAAAATCCTGACTAATGTACTGAAAGGGAATTCAGCGATCGGACATACAAGATATTCTACAACAGGTTCAGGTGACAGGAGAAACAACATCCAGCCTTTCAAAGTAATTTTCAAAGACGGTAATCTTGCGCTTTCACACAACGGAAATCTTACTAATACAAAATATCTCCGTGAAAAATTACAGAATGACGGGACGATCTTTCAGACATCAACCGACAGTGAGCTGATACTGCATCTGATTGCCCGAAGCATGGAAGCTAAAATTGAAGATAAACTGCTTGATGCTTTTTCGCATATTGAAGGTGCATATTCTGTATGCATTTTAACTAATGACAAGTTATTTGCCATTCGTGATCCATACGGTGTAAGACCGTTTTCATTCGGGAAGTTATATGACAGTTTCGTTTTTGCATCCGAGACATGCGCATTTGATATAATCAGTGCTGATTACATACGCGATGTAGAGCCCGGTGAAATGATAATGATTGATAAAGAGACAATTCAAACCAATAAAGTTAAATCTTTTTCAGTCGGTAAAGCAGATAAATACAAACACTGTATATTTGAATATATATATTTTTCCAGACCGGACAGTACAGTGTTTGAAGAAAAAGTTGATAAAGTCAGAAGGAAGATCGGAAAGAACCTTGCAATTGAAAGTCCGGCTCCGGGTAAAGACAAGCCTGAAGATAAAAAGACTGTTGTAATAAATGTACCGGATTCATCTAACACGGCAACACTCGGATATTTTAATGAAGTTGTAAAAACAAATAAAGATGCAAAGCATGAAATTGGTCTGATCAGAAGTCACTATGTCGGCAGGACATTTATACAACCCGGACAGGATAAGAGGAAGATGAAAGTAAAAACAAAATTCAATACCGTAAATGGTGTAATAGAAGACAGAAAAGTTGTGATAGTGGATGATTCTATTGTAAGGGGAACTACTTCTAAACTATTAGTAGACCTCGTTAAGAAGGCAAATCCAAAGGAAATTCATCTTAAAGTCACATCACCTCCGATAATTTCACCCTGTTACTACGGAATGGATTTTCCTTCTTCAGACGAACTCATAGCAAATCAACATCATCAGAATATAGAAGAGATCAGAAAAGAGCTTGGAGTGACAAAGCTTGATTATCTCAGCATTGAAAAACTTTTAGATTCCGTTCCTTATAAAAATGAGAAGACAGATTACTGTACAGCATGTTTTACAAAAAACTATCCAATCCCTGTCGAGGGTCTGGAGGAAATTAAAAAAGATGAATTTGATAACTGAATTTTTTAAAACAATAAGATTGACACTTATTTTATGAAAAAAGAACAAAAAGCGTTTCACAAATCGAGACGGTCGGAATTCTCAAGATTAATAGGGAAGGATTCGATAGCAATAATTTTCGGGAATACACATCATAATAAATCATATGATGGTGATTATGATTTTAAACAGTATAAAAATTTCTATTACCTGACAGGATTTACTGAAGCAAATTCAGCTTTAGCTTTAATACCATCGGGTATTAAAATAAAATCCGGTGAGAAAGAAAAATCAGTAAATGAAATTTTATATGTTCAGAAGAAAGATCCATTGATGGAAACATGGAATGGAAAGAGATTGGGACTTAAGAATGTAAAGGAGGAACTGGGAATAGAAGAAGGGAAAGAGAATTCAGATCTAACAGATTTATTGAACTGGAAAGTTTTATCAGAATACAGACGGCTTTACATTAATTTTTCAGAACTGATAAAACTAAGCGGGGAGATGAAAAAAAACACTTCGGGTTTTATTAATAAACTGAATGAGATTGCACCGCATGTTGAAATTATTGATGCTTCTTTTTTAGTGGGAAGGATGCGGGCTGTCAAATCTTCATATGAGATAAAAGTTTTGAAAAAGGCAGCCGATATAACAATAAAATCCTATAATGAAACGCTAAGAATGATAAAACCCGGTGTAAATGAATATCAGGTTCAGGCTAACCTTGAATATAATTATAAATATAACGGCAGTCAGGAGGTTGCATATTATCCAATTGTTGCAGGTGGAGACAATGCATGTATTCTTCATTATGACAGCAATGATCAGGTTTTAAAAGACGGTGAATTACTTTTGATAGACTCAGGTGCTGAATATGATTATTACTGCTGTGATATCACACGGACTTTTCCCATAAACGGAAAATTTTCCAAAGAGCAGAAATTGATTTATGAAATTGTATTGAAGGCGAATAAGGAGTGCATAAAAAAAATTAAGGCCGGTGTAAGATATTCAGCTATAAGAGATCTTAGCGAAAAAGTATTAGCAGACGGACTCCATAAAGCAGGAATTTTAAAGCAAAAAAAAGATATAAAAAAATATTCACTACACGGTGTCGGACATCACATTGGTCTTGATACGCATGATGCAGTGAATTACAATAAGAAATTGTATGAAGATGATGATATTTTGAAAGAAGGAAACGTGCTGACTATTGAACCCGGGTTGTACTTTCCGGTTGGGATGAAAGGAGTTGAAAAAAAATACCAGGGAATAGGGGTGAGAATAGAGGATGATGTATTAGTGACAAAGAAAGGGTGTGAGAATCTGACTGACGGGATGGTGAAGGAAGTAAGTGCAATTGAGTTTATTATGAGTGCCGGCAGAACGGATTGAAAATCCGATTTACGAATCTGAATTTACTCCAGCTCCATTTCCATTCAATTTCTTTCTTAACTAACCCTGCTTTTACCGGATTGTAAATAATATAATTATTAATATTTATCAGTTCTTCCCGTATTCTTACTATATGATCATAACTTTCTTAATGACAGAACGGTCCGGTTCGGTTAATTATTATATTGGATTTCCGTGCTGTATGACGTTTCAATGACTGAAGTATTTTTTATAAACCGGAGTAAAATATCATGCATGATACTCAGAATCAAATTGAAGAATCCAGGTTTGTGAAATCAAATTTATCAAATTACATTGAAACAAAAAATATTTTTCCATTAGTAAATTTACAATGATGAGTAAATTAATTATTTTATTCTCCCAAATTGATTTTCAATAATGTCATTAGATCTTAGTATATTAAATCCCGAACAAAAAAGAGCAGTTGAAGAAATAGAAGGACCGAGCATAATAGTAGCAGGAGCTGGAAGTGGAAAAACAAGAGTTCTCACATACAAAATTGCACACCTCATTGATTCCGGAATAAGTCCGTTTGAAATCCTTGCTTTGACTTTTACTAACAAGGCTGCAAAGGAGATGAAAGAAAGGATTTCAATCCTGATGGGTACAGGGCTTGAAAAAATCTGGATGGGAACATTTCATTCAATATTTGCAAGGTTGTTGAGAATAGAGGCTGATTTCCTTGGGTTTACAAGAAATTTTACCATTTATGACCCTGATGATTCGACAAGTCTTGTTAAACAATTAATGATCAGCAATTCAATGTCTACTGATAACCCTACACCTAAGGGAATTCAAAATGCAATAAGCAGCTTAAAAAATAAATTAATCTTTCCTGCGGAATTTTCTTCGATTGCAAAAACTTTATTTGACAGAAAAGTAGAAACAATTTATGAAGATTATCAAAAAGCTCTTTATAAGAATAATGCAATGGACTTTGATGATCTTCTGATAAAACCGATAGAGTTATTTAAAAGATATCCCGAGATTCTCGAAAAATATCAGGAAAGATTTAAATTTATTTTAGTGGATGAGTACCAGGATACTAATAAGGCTCAGTATATGATTGTCAAGCTGTTGTCAGAGAAATACAGAAACATTTCCATAGTTGGTGATGATGCTCAGTCTATTTATAAATGGAGAGGAGCGGAGATACAGAATATTTTTGATTTTCAGAGTGATTATAAGGATTGTAAAATTTTCAAGCTCGAACAAAATTACCGGTCGACTCGGAAAATTCTAAGTTTGGCGGATACAATAATTAAACTCAACAGCAAACAGATAATTAAGAATTTGTGGACTGAAAATGATCACGGTGAAAAGATTCATTTAATCGAGACTATGACAGACCGGGATGAATCGGTCAAAATCTGCAAATATATTTTTGATGAAATGCAGAGAAAAAAACTGAACTTCAAGGATTTTGTAATTCTTTACAGAACAAATGTTCAATCGAGAATACTTGAAGACGGTTTAAGACAGAATAACATTCCGTATTTGATTATTGGTGGAATAAGATTTTATCAGAGAAAAGAAATTAAGGATATACTCTCATATTTAAAAATAATTGTTAACCCAAAGGATAACGAATCTATGCTAAGGGTATTAAATATTAAACCCGGGATCGGTAAGACTTCAATTGATAAAATTATCCACTGTGCTGAAAAACATGAAATTCAGTTATTTGATGTAATGAAGAACATAAATGATTATAGTGAGTTCAGTTCGAAAGTTAAGAATATAATTATCGATATAATTAATTACATTTATAAGTATCAATATCTCAAGGACGAGATTTCATTATCGGAGCTTGCAGGAGGTGTTATTGATGAAATGGGAATTTTGAGAGTGCTTCGACTTGAGAACACAGTGGAATCTGAAGAAAGGATCAGTAATATACAGGAGCTTTTATCTGCAATTGCAGAATATTCCGATGATAACGATGAACCGACTCTTGAAAATTTTTTACAGCAGGTTTCACTTGTTGCCGATATTGATAATCTTGATAATCAGAAGAATGCAGTTACACTAATGACGATTCATTCAGCTAAAGGTCTGGAATTTCCTGTTGTTTTTGTAACAGGGCTTGAAGAAGGGCTTTTTCCGGTAAGCGGAGCTTCAATATATGAAGATGAGCTTGAGGAAGAAAGACGATTGTTTTATGTAGCAATTACAAGAGCAAAATCAAAATTGTATTTATCCTTCGCCAATCAAAGATATAAGTTTGGTATGCAGTCATATCAGATGAAATCAAGATTCATAAAAGAGATTCCTGAAGATTTCATTAAAGAGCATGTAATTTACGAAGGATTGAAATTTTCACAGAGCGGAACCAAAAAATCCGAAAAGCAAACTCTGTTCGGTCCTTCGGTTAAGTATGAATATTATCCAAAGAAAAAAAATTATTATGAGGGAAACGACGATACTGACAATGATAAATTTCCCGAAGTCCAGAAGGGAGTCACTGTGATTCATAATACTTTCGGAAAAGGAACCGTCCTTTCTACAACAGGAAAAGGTCTGGATAAAAAAGCTGAGATTTATTTTGACGATATAGGTTTAAAAAAAATCATTCTCAAGTATGCAAAGATGACAATCGAAACCACTAACACTTAATAATTAAATTCTTATTATGAACTACTGGCTTTTAAAAACAGAACCATCAGTATACTCATACGATGATCTTGAAAGGGATAAGAAAACTGTGTGGGATGGCGTCGGACATCCAAAGGCATTAATGAATATCCGGGATTCTCAAAAAGGAGATATGTTATTTATTTATCATACCGGAGATGAAAAGCAGATAGTTGGAATTGCTGAAACAGTTTCTGATCCCTATTCTGACCCAAAGTCTGATAATCCCAGGATGGCAGTTTTTGACATTAAGCCTGTAAGAAAATTAAAAAAACCCGTCACACTTGTACAAATAAAAGCTGATAAGAAATTTTCAGAATTCAGGCTGGTAAAGGAAAGCAGATTGTCTGTAGTACCTGTTCCGGAAGATATCTGGAATGAAATAATAAAAAGAAGTGAATAAAACAGGCAAGTAAGAATCCAATTTATATTCCCGTGAATATCAGTGGTACTAAATTTATTTTTATTCAGGGGTGCATCATTACAACAAAAGCAGTTGAATTATTATAAGTAGTCAGCACGTCATCTAAATCCGTGTAGTTATCCCCGTTCACATCAGTAGGTTCATAATTTTGCGGCGTGAAATCCGATGCTTTATTGAATACAAGTGTGACATCTGCCAGATCAACCGAACCGTTCTGATTGACATCTCCGCTGTAAAAACAGTATTTCCCTTCTTTATATTTCATATTATCACCGTATGATTTTGTTCTTGAATTGGTAAAATCATAGACAGCAGGAAATCCAAAAGTAAACAGCTCGATTGTTTTGCTCCATGTTTCAATTGAGTTTCTGTGTTTTAAGGCAATATAATAATATGTTCCCGGTGAAGCATTAGCAAAGCTTACAATAGCCTTGCCGTCTGTATTCAATTTTATTCTTGCAGAATCGACTAACTCAAAAGGAAAAGATGATGAATGCAGGAATACGGTGACAGTATCTTCCACCATTCCCGTTCCATCCCAAAATCCTTCAATCAAAGCTCTAAGTTCAAGTGAAACACTATTCCCCGGAAGATTACTTTTAGTTGGGTCTATTAATTTATAGATCATTGTATCTCTTAAGATTGTACTTCCTCCTGCACTTCCTATAACTTTAAATTCACGAACTCTGTAAGTTTGTTTTAATGTGTCTATTAGTAGTATCGAATCATTTGTCAAAGTTATATTAGACGGCGAATTTAACAATTCATACCTCAGATTTGCTGTGACAGGTCTTATACGTAAAGTATCTCTCTGAACAAAGCTGGAAACCCGGAAACATTTTCCCGCAGCAGGATATAATCTTATCTGCTGAGTAGTAACGGACTGAACATTAAAATAATCTCTCAACTGTTCAACACCGTCAAACAAAACTCTTGCATACCAATTTCCCGTTTGACTAACTCCAACGTTAAAATTTGGAGTCCACCAGAACCAGACAAACTGCTTATTACTGCTTATCGTATAAGATGAACTTGATAAAAGCGAACCACTTGGTCTTCTAATTTCAACTCTCATCTGCTTACCTGAAGCTTTACCCTGAAATTGAACCCAAACACCAATTTTTGATTCATAGCCGCTTATAGATACCGGCTGAAGGATTTTTTCTTTCAAATAATTTGAGGCATTATTGATATTACCTCCTACTGATGCTGCTGTATAAACTCCCATGTCAAATGCTTTAAACTCTCTGTCACCAACATAGGCATATTGATTTTCCCACATAGAGGGTAATGTATTATATGTCCCGTGCCATGGATCACGTGTAGTCCACATTCCACCAATAATATCTAACACTTCAAAATGTAAATGTGCAGCTGTTGAACTACCTGAACTTCCGGCATAGCCAATAAGACTCCCTTTTTGAACATATTCTCCTACACTGACTGTTACAGAGTTTTTCATTAAATGATAATAATATGCAGAACTACCATCATTATGTCTTATTATAACAAAATTCGCACTTCCTGCTGGTACGGTATTTCTGTCAAAGTTATTGAATGCAATATTTGTAACTGTTCCGGATTCTGCTGCTCTAATAGAAACAAACCTGTCCATTTCCCGGAAACTGTTAATTGCAATGTCAGTTCCGTGATGATCTTCATATGACCAGGAATTTCCCATATAATCTTTCATGGTTACTCCGGGGAGATTATCTACATAATTTGCAAGTATCAGACCATCATCAAGTTCGTTTAGAAAAGGCCAGATAAATTCTGTACTTCCAAAATCAAATTCGGAATTTGTATTTTCATGACTCGGTAAACTAAACATTATTCCCTTTGTGCAGTTAATCTCCTGATTTGTTTCTGAGAATAAATACATGTCATCATTTATTCTGCTCACCTGGCTATTCAATGGCACAGATAGCATTATTATTAAAAAGGTAAATAAAATTTTCATTTACAATGTCCTTTTATAACTTCATAGCCGGAAATGTTTATTACGGAGAGTAGTATTTTGACAAATCCGGCTTATAAAGTTTTTTAAAATATTAAATTCTCTCACGGTTTTAATTTAACTTAATAATATCTTATTTTCAGTTCAAAGAAATTATTTTTAAATAATCACCATTTTATAATATTAGTGATTCGAAAGATTTCGCAGCAGTTTTTTAAAATCGTTTTGGCATGTGATTAAAAATTAACATTTCACGGTAAATTTTTGTAAAGAAATTGATTTATCAATAAATTATATTGCATGAAATTCAGAGAGTTGTCCGAGTGGTTGAAGGAGCACGCCTGGAAAGTGTGTTAGGGTCAAAAGCTCTACGAGGGTTCGAATCCCTCACTCTCTGCTGTTTTGTGATTGGTTCTGTTATTAAGTTAATTTATGAATTAACAAATCTGCCAATCAACAAAAAGGAGAGGTGGCAGAGTGGTCGAATGCGGCGGTCTCGAAAACCGTTATAGGGGTAACTCTATCGAGGGTTCGAATCCCTC
>CAYNTN010000061.1:0-27559 GCA_964399995.1 uncultured Ignavibacteriaceae bacterium | reverse complement strand
TCAACTACTCAACTACTCAACTACTCAACTACTCAACTACTCAACTACTCAACTATTCCACTACTCAACTACTCAACTATTCCACTACTCAACTACTCAACTATTCCACTACTCAACTACGAGGTAGCATATAAATGACTCAGCGGTTAATCGGACCGTTCAGCATAGTGAATTAATTTTGCAGCTCAGATACTTAAGAATCCAGTGGCTGAATTCATCGTTATGCTTTACAATCTCACAGAATTCCTTTTTACTGACTGAAATAGTATTCGTTTTTTTGACAACGTATGCGGAGTTAGAATAATGATCATCCGTCAAAGCGTGGTCAACGCCAATTAAGTCGCCAGCTTCAATACAGTACAATATCTTGTATCCGCTGTTACATTTTTTTCTGATCTGAACTTTTCCCGATATGATGAAGTGAATCTCTGAAACCTTCTCATTCTCGGAATAAATAAATGTACCTTCTCTGAAGGATCGGAATTCTTTATTTAGGAATTTTGATAAGATCTCATTTAAACTGAAATCATCTAGAAATGAGTTTGTATATTTATTAAACATATTATACAAAATGTCTTTTTTTACTTATGCAATATATAACTATTTAAATTAAATCATTATGATTTGAATCAGACAAAAAAATGATATTTGTCATAATTTTGTGGGGAATTCTGGGATTGGCCGGAGTGAATTGCTTAAATTTTGAAGGAATTAGAGCATTTAAACTTTTTCAGACGCATAGCTTTGCAGGCTGTATCAGGTCTTCTTTTTTTAGAATTTTTATTTTTTTTCCTTCAAAGTCAATTATTCCCTTTTTCTTCATTTCGGTCAACAGACGAATAGCAGATTCGGTAGAAGTGCCTGCAATGTTAGCTATTTCTTCGCGTGTTATAGTTATGTCAAGGATATTATCTGATTCTCCGTAACCATAATAATCTTTCAGCATCAGAATTACTTCAGCTAGTCGCTCCAGTACGGGTTTCTGTGCAAGATGATAGATTGCAGAAAACTGATTCTTTTCTGGAATTACATAATTCACATGATGGTGATTGAAATCTTTTCATTGATAAATCAATTTTATTTCTTTAGTAAAAAAACTAAAATAAAATTAGTACAATTTTAATTAATGGACAATTATATAGTTTGCTTAATCGTCGGAATCAGATGAAAGTTACATTGAGATTTATGTTTTAATTCATCGCTTCCCCGGGATCATTTTTCATTGAATGTCTGAGGTTGCAAATCAATTGTCTTAACTTTTAATCTTTAACTTTATTAACTTTAACCTATAACTTTTAACTTTTAACCTTTAACTTTTAACCTTTAACTTTTAACTAAAACGGATATGAAGATATTTATTCTCTTTAAATCCCCAAAAAATTTTTTAACTCTGCTTCTTATTTTTCTCACCTCTACAAATCTGCATTCACAAATCTCACAATGGACTTCCATAGGACCCGGCGGCGGCGGGGCTTTGTTTTCTCCGGCTTTCAGTCCGCATAATGCAAGTGAAATTTATATAAGCTGTGATATGAGTGAACTTTTCTGCACGACAGATCTTGGAAATTCCTGGAATGAAGTGGACTTCAGGGAAATGGTTGGGAACAACGGCTCTAAAGTTCAGTTCACCAACAATCCTTTAATAAATTATTGTATAAATTTTGAGAACGATCTTATGACGCCCTGTAAAACTATTAACGGCGGTATTAACTGGAATCCATTAACAGCCGATCCGACTTTTGGAGAAGCTTTCAGCCTTAACGGAGATATTAATAATTCGAATAATGTTTTAATCTCAGATTATATAAATCTCTATTTTTCATCTAACGGAGGTAATTCATTTAGTATGAAATATGCAAACTCAAACGGCTGTTATGTTGCAGGAGCTTTCTTTGACGGAAGCAATATTTATGTTGGTCTGGATAATGGTGTTCTTGTTTCTACAAATTCAGGAACTTCTTTTTCTTTGTCCGGAATTACTGTTCCTGTTACAGAAGCAATTGTATCTTTTACAGGTGCAAAGCAATCAGGCATCACAAGATTCTTTTGTGTAACGCTCGGCAGCGGAGACGTTTACCCCGGAATCACAGGTGCTGATCATTACGGTTACAGGAATATTTACACTATTGACTGGGGAGCGGCTGCCTGGGTTTTAAAAACTTCCGGTATAAACTCAGCTCATCATCCGTTTTTTATTTCTATGTCTAAAAATAATATTAACATAGCTTATACCGCCGGCGGGAGTGAAGCAGGTGATCCTGTAGTTTATAAAACTAATAACGGCGGAAACAACTGGAACAATGTTTTGCTTACTGCAAATAATCAAAATATATTTACCGGCTGGAGTGGTGCGGGAGGTGACAGGGGATGGTCCTACGGAGAGTATGCGCTTGGATTTGAATGTTCGCCATTAGATCCAAACAAAGTCATTATTACCGACCTTGGTTTTCCTCACTTGACAACTGACGGCGGTGTAACATGGAAGCAAATTTATTTAAATTCAGCCGATCAGAATCCGATGAATGCACCAACTCCTCAGGGTAAATATTACAGGGGTATTGGGTTTGAGAATACAAGCTGCTGGTGGTTAACATGGATTGACTCAAACAATATTTTCGGTTCATATTCCGACATCAGGGGAACACGTTCTACAGATGCTGGAAATTACTGGTCATTTAATTATACCGGTCATACTCTTAACACAATGTACCAATCATTGAAGCATCCTTCTAATGGAAATATTTACGGTGGTGTTTCTTCTGCTCATGACATGTATCAAAGTACTTATCTGCAGGATTCAAGAATTGATGGAGCTACCGGGAGAATATTATTTTCAACAAACAAAGGAGCTATATGGCAGTTGCTTCATGATTTTTCTGATCCTGTAATCGGATTGGCATTAGATCCCAATAATTTGAACAGAATGTATGCGAGCGTCATTCATAGTACTGCAGGCGGAATTTTTGTTTCGAGTAATATACAAAACGGCGGAGCCTCTACATGGACAAAATTGACTAACCCTCCCAGGACCGAAGGTCATCCTTTTAATATTAAAGTTCTTAATGACGGAACTCTTCTTTGCTCATACTCCGGAAGAAGGAATTCTGCAGGCACATTTACTGCAAGCTCTGGAATATTTATCAGTACAAATTCAGGAGTAAGCTGGATTGACAGATCAGCTTCGGGAATGCTGTACTGGACAAAAGATGTAGTTGTTGATCTGCATGATGTATCTCAGAATACCTGGTACGGCTGCGTCTTCAGTGGATGGGGCGGACCGCCGAATGGACTTGGAGGTTTGTATAAAACAACAAACAGGGGAGTGAACTGGATTAGGATTAATTCGCTGGATAGGGTAGGATCATGTGCAATCAGTCCCGTCAATCCGAATGAAATGTATATGTCAACTGAAGTCAACGGGCTTTGGTACAGCAGTAATATTAATTCTCCAATCCCTGTTTTCACACAGGTTGACGGATATCATTTCAGGCAACCCGAAAGAATTTTTTACAATCCTTATAATCCCAATCAGGTTTTTGTAACAAGTTTTGGCAACGGAATTAAATTCGGATATACAACACAGCCGCCAATTTCATTAAACATTACTTTGGGCATCGAGGGATTTTGGAATGGTGTGACACAGGCTCAGGATAAAGTGAGAATTTATTTGAGAAACAGTTCATCGCCGTTTAATGCAGTTGATTCAGCAATTGCTTATTTAAATAGTTCAGGCAATGCATCAATGAATTTTTCAAATGCATCATCAGGAAACTATTATATACAGGCTAAGCACAGGAATGCACTTGAGACATGGAGTTCCGCTGCAATTAGCTTTAATAACGGAGCTGCAACAAATTTTAATTTCACTTCGCTTCAGTCAAATACTTTCGGAAATAATTCAGTATTAAAATCCGGCAGATGGTGCTTCTATAGCGGAGACGAAAATAATGATGGATATATTAATCTAGATGATGTGCTGGAGATATACAATGATGCGGGAAATTTTGTAAATGGATATACTGCCACCGACATAAACGGTGATAGTATTGTTGATCTGAATGATGTTTTAATTGCAAATAACAATTCGGCGAACTTTGTAAGTGTGATAAAACCATGATAAATTTATTTTGTTTAGAGTTTCCGGGAATTGATTTGTAATGATGTTTTAAATTTTCAGAGAATTTATAAGACTGAAAACCAAAAAATATTCTAAACATCTAAAATGTCTTCCTGGCTACCATTCTGAAAATTTTTAAAACATTGTCTTTATCATTTGCAAGTTCTTCGGCAAGAAGGTCAGTTTTGTTTGAATACTTATAATCCTTAATATATTCTTTCTTGATCAATTCATTTTCCGGAGCAATTTCCGAAACTTCAACATCAAGCGCTCTACAGTTATTCCATAGTTCATGCCACCATCCGAGCGAATGAACAAAGTCGAAATGATCTTTATTGATAAATCCTTTTTTAGATATACTCATGGAAGAATTCTTATCGGCATAGCATATATCCACAATGCCTATTTGGCCGCCCGGTATTAGAAATCCGGAAATATAGTTTGTAAAATCAAAGTCCGTCCCGTAATACATGAATGAATC
This sequence comes from uncultured Ignavibacteriaceae bacterium, assembly GCA_964399995.1. Classification (GTDB taxonomy): domain Bacteria; phylum Bacteroidota; class Ignavibacteria; order Tepidaquicellales; family Tepidaquicellaceae; genus JAGPCH01. The sequence continues at coordinate 22,961 of CAYNTN010000061.1, read as the reverse complement.
CACTGCAATTATCAGGTCAAAATATTCAAGAGGGAAGGGAAGCTGTCTTGCATCGAGTTTCAGTGGGATAACCATTTCTTCGCATCCCATTTCCCGGATCCGTTTATAGTTTGAAGTAGGGCACATTTTCGAATCCACAGCCCAGACTTTCACTCCAAATTCCCTTGCTAAAAAGATTGCGCTAATGGCTTTTCCGCTGCCGAGATCAAGGACCTTCATACCGGGTTTTAGATCAATAACATCGCATAAGCTTTCCAGATTGTAAAGTACATTTTCGCCAATAGAATTTTTTCTCACCCATTGTTCCTCGTATCTGGAACTTAGAGGGAAGAACCGGTCTGCTTGTAATGTATTCATATTGTTTTAATTAATCCAATTTCAAAAAGCAAAAAGTGTTTAATAAATTATCGTTTTCCTGGCTTTCTAAATATAGAATTGTATTTATGTAACCTAGCTTAACTTCTTTTATATAAAGATAGTTGCTGTACAAATCATATGTCTTTAATTGATAATGTTATAGAATGAAATGAATAGTAATATCACTCAATCAGAAGCATATAATTAAAGAGTTATCAATTGATATTATTAACTTTGAATATACCAAGACTTCGGAGGTTAAGTTAAGATAATTCTTTAAAATCTAAGTCCTTCTGCAAGGACTTTTAGAAAGAAGGAACCTGCCCTAATATCATTCCCCAATAATATTATTGCAACGGGCAGGTTTTTGGTGTGAGATTAAAAGATCCTTTATTTATTTTCTACACCTTCGCGATATAGTATAAATCTTCGATATTTTAATTTTGGTTTAAAAAGGCTGATTTTTGTTGTGTTTATTAATTTTCAATTCTTCATTTGGCAAAATAATGATTTCATCAGGATCTTTTGCAGTAAGCTTTTCAGCATCCGGATTTAGTCTTGATTCTGCTATACTTCCCACATCTTTTCTTTTCTCGACATCAGCGTTTTGCTGTGCTAATTTCAATTCCGATTCCATTTCATTTTTACTCTTAATTTCATGTTTAACTTTATTTTCCATTCTTTCCTCCTGTTTGGATTAATTACTTATTTAATATCAGAGATTGTGCCAAAGTTGAAAGTCGTGATTCTATTCAAAAAATGGGATTTAATAAACTTATTTTTAAGGACAATTTATGTCAAAACTGTCAGAACTGTCAGAAATGTGTCAATACCCTTTGAATTATAAACATAAATAACCCTACCCTTAATCTACACAACTTATTAAGGGCAGGATTTTTTAATTTCCGGGACTTTAGGTGATCCCGGAATTAAAATTTCATAATTATTTAATCCTGGTCTTCATTTTCCAAAGCCAAAACATTCAAATTCTCTGAAATTTGTGTTAGCGTTTTATTTGCATTACCCTCTTCATCAAGAGTTTGTTGCAACAATTCCTCAACATCTGAAAGTTCAAGGAGTCTTGCATAAGTTCTTGCACATCCATACGACGCAATTTCATAATGTTCTACTTTCTGAGCTGCTGCTATTAAAGCCACATCTCTCACATCATCCTCCATGTTTTCTTCCAATATTTCCTTTCCTTCCTGAAGAAGACCTTCCATTGCCTTGCATTTTTTTCCCGATAATGTTTTATTAATTGACGCGGAGATGTCTTCAAGTCGGGATAACTGTTGTTCTGTTTCATGAAGGTGATTTTGAAATGCGTCCTTTAGTTCCTGAGATGTAGCGGCTCCTGCCATTTTAGGCAAAGCTTTTGTAATTTGCTTTTCAGCGCTGTATAGATCTTTTAATTCTTCAATCAAAAAATCCTCCAGTGTTCTAATTTTAGCCATGACGTTTACTTAATTTAAGTTATTGAATATTATGATTTACTTGAAACTGCTTGGTTTGTTGATCTGGTTATCGAACTCATCTGAGAGATTCTCAAAGTTTTTTACCATTGACTCATTTTCAATGCTCTTCCCGGAATTTATAACACTTTCGGAACGACCTCTAAAATGATTTCCACTTAACCTGGAATTAATTTCAAAATCTATTTCCAGTTCTTCAGGTGTTTTTAAATCGGGGTTGATTTCGTATGACATTTTTTCTCCTTCGAAATTTAGTTTATTAAATTAGTTACAAAGGTTATGCCAGAAAATATAATGAGATTCTACTATAAATTCATTTGTTTGTTTATGATTTGAGGTTATCACTTGACATTTGTGTCATGTCAAATTGAACAGTGTAGGAAGTGTGTGAGGTATTTATGTGTGTTTTTTTTCAGGTTATTCCGAGACTTTTTATTTTTCTGTAAAAGGTTCTTTCATTCATATTTAATAAAACAGCAGCTTTTGATTTATTTCCGTTAGCTTCTTTTATTGCTTTCAGAATAATATCTTTTTCAAGCTCTTTTTTAATCCCCGAAATTGAATTATTGCTTGAAAAAGTTTCCGGCGCACTAACTCTGATATCATCCGGTAAGTCAATAGAATTAATTATGTCTCCTTTTGCAAGCAATACGCTTCTTCGTATCACATTCCTCAGCTCCCTTACATTGCCATTCCATGAATGTGAAATAAGTTTATCCATCACCTTATCAGAAACACCTTTTACATTTTTATTTAATTCCTTGTTTGTATCATTTATAAAATGCTCAACAAAAAGATTTATATCCTCTCTTCTTTCCCTGAGAGGCGGCAGATCAAGCCTGAATTCATTTAGCCTGTAAAAAAGGTCCTGTCTGAACTGCTGGTTATTCACTGCTTCGGTTAATTTTATGTTTGTAGCCGCAATTATCCTTATGTCTAATTTTATAGCTTTCTTAGCTCCGAGTCTTGTAACTTTTCTTTCCTGTAAAACTCTCAGCAATTTGATCTGATTCGAATCAGAAAGGTTTGTAATTTCATCAAGAAATATTGTCCCTCCGTGAGCGAGTTCAAACTTTCCCTCTTTAGAATTTCTTGCATCAGTAAAAGCGCCCTTTTCATGACCGAACAGCTCGCTTTCAATCAGGCTTTCCGGAATCGCACCGCAGTCAACAGCAATGAAGTTCTTATCCTTTCTGTCGCTCAGGTTATGGATCATGCAGGCGATCACTTCCTTTCCCGTTCCGCTTTCTCCTTCTATCAGCACACTGAGTTTTGTGGGAGCAACTATATGAACCTGTTCAAATACTTTTTTCATTACTTCAGATTGTCCGATTACGTCACTTGATCTGTAACCTTCATCAAGTTTCTTTCGAAGCAGATTCACTTCCTGGTTGAGATATTTTAATTCGAAGGCTTTCCTTATCGTCAATATCATTGCATCATTGTCAAATGGTTTGGTTATGAAATCCTGGGCTCCCTGCTTCATGGATTCAACTGCAGTCTTGATATCGCCGAAAGCCGTTAGCATAATGACGGACAATGAAGGTTCAGTCGATTTGATTTTTCGTAATACTTCCAGACCGTTCATTCCCGGTAAACGCATATCGAGTATTACTAACCCGTAAGAATTATCCTTTATCTCATTCAAAGCAATTGAGCCGTCCTCAACAGCCTTACATTCGAATCCTGATTCCTCCAATAGTTCCGAAAGAGTGTATCTTAAGATTTCATTGTCATCTACTATTAATATTTTTTCCATATATTTAATTTATTTTTCTTACCGGTAATTTAATTTCTATGGATGTTCCTTCACCATATGAGCTTTCAATTTTAAAATCTCCGTGATGAAGCTTTATTGTCTGATAAGCCAGTCCCATTCCCAGACCCACACCCTCATCTTTTGTTGTAAAGAATGGCTCAAGAATTTTATCCATGTTCTCGGAAGGTATTCCAATACCCGTATCAGTAATGTTTATTACAACATCACTATTTAACTTGTCTTCACATACTCTTACTGTGAGCGTACCTCCGTTAAACATTGCCTCTACCGAGTTTGAGATAAAATTCATCAAAGCATTTTCAAGCTTCAGCCGGTCTAGATACATCATAGGTAATTCTTCCGGGATATCCTTAACTATCCTTACATCATTGTTCTTACACCTTGCTTCAACACTTTCTAAAATTGTATTAAGTATATCCTTCAAATTTATATTGTTAAAATCCAGATCTTCAGGTGATGCATAACTCAAAAGATTTTTTATTATCTTATTAGCAATATCAACATTTGTCACAATATAATTTAAGCGCTTTTTATTTTTTTCATCAATATCGGCTTTTAAAATTAACTGTGCAAGACTATTTATGTTTGCCAGCGGGTTCCTGATCTCGTGTGCAATGCCCGAGGAAAATCTTCCGAGCGCAGCAAGTTTTTCATTATATATAAGCTCTTTCTGAGTTTCAATTAATTTAGTGTTTGTTCTCCTCAGCTCTTCCTCAGCCTCCATTATTTCAGTCACATCATGTCCCGTTCCGAACATTCTAATAACTTTCCCATTTTCATCAATATAAATCTCCCCCTGAGCTTTGACTATCTTTACCCGTTCCGAAGGAGTAATTATTCTGTGATAAAAATTAAACGGTATTTTATTTTCCAGTGCTTTCATTACCGCTGACTTAACCCTTCCGGTATCGTCAGGATGTACACGTTCAAGAAACCCTTCAAAGGTCGGATTAAACTCGTCCTTACTTAACTCATAGATCTGATACATTTCATCTGACCAGGTTACAGTATTTTTTTCTACATCCCATTCCCAGCTTCCAAGCTTTGCAATGTGCTGTGCATCATTAAGAATTTTTTCATTTTGCCTTATCTGTCCGATCTTGTCTAACTTTTCACAGAGACTTCCCAACTCAAATCCTATATTAATTATACAATCTAAAATCTCATGATCAGCCGTTTCTTCTTCTTTTTTAAAAAATTCAAGGATTCCCGTAACTTCATTGTACATTATGATAGGTGCCCATATACCGGTTTTTAAACCAAGTTTATCTGCAATTTCCTGGCGTCTGAAAACTTTCAGGTCGTTTAATTCCCTGATGCTGACCCATGTAGCTGAGCCGGGTGTGAGTGCTTTACCCGGATAGCTGTTCCCTATTTCAAAAGTCATCTTTTCGGAAACATCCTTGAAAGGAAAATAATACTCGGATAAGTTGTCATTCCATATTTTTGAAGAAACCAATTTTTCATCCTTTATAAAAAGACAATGACCGATTTCCCAGTGAGTATATTCGCACATCTTATTGATTGAATAAAGTATAGCATTTCTGAAATCGAATGTCCTGTTGGTAAATCTGATTACATCGTTCAAAACATGAAGCAAGTTATATCTCTTCTTTATTATCTCCTCCGTGTTTTTTAATTGAGTTATATCCTGGCAAATTCCAACCAGTGCTTCTGCGTTACCCTCATCATTTCTAATCGAAGAGGTTGACAGGTAAGTATAAAAAGAAGATCCGTCTTTTTTTTGCGTAATGAGCTCTCCCCGCCAGCCATCCTTAAGAGTTTTACTTTCAATATCAATTTTTAGAGCGTGTGTGATACTGCTTTTTCCGATCACCGGAATTTCTGTACCGATAATTTCTTCTTCTGCGTAACCATAAGTGTTCTCGAATGCCTTATTTACAAATATAGTATTGTTGTCGAGATCGGTAATATAGATACAGTCCTTAATGCTTCTAATTGCATGTGCGAAAAGCTTTATCCTGTTTTGCATCTGTTCTTTTTCATCGCTTTCTTTCAATAGTTTTGCCAATGCCGACGCAAGTTCAGAGGTCCTTCTTTTAACTTTTTCTTCAAGCTCCAGATTCGAAATTCTGAGATTTTCTTCGGCTCTTTTTCTTTCAATGAAATTTCCGATCTGTCTGCCTGCAGATTCCAGAACATCTATCAGATCCTGTTTTTCTTCAATGTTTTTTTTATTAAAGCATTCTACAACTGCTATGACATCTTTACCGTTGGAAATCGGAATTCCCAATCCGGAATTCCATCCCATTTTGACAGCTGTCTCTTTTCTGATAAAATTTTCGCTTTTGCTTATGTCTTTTGTCCAGCTTGGTTTACCGTTCTTGAAAATCATTCCCGGGAAACCCATCCCTTTTGAGAATTTCGTCGAAATATCAAACAAGCCTGAATACTGGTCAACCTCATTTTCACTATCGCTCCAGAAATAATCGGATTTTATATATTCGTTTTTTTCATCCGCAAGCCACAGTATCCCGAAATTCCAGTCAATTCCCTGACAAATATTTTTTAATAGCCTGTTCGATGCTTCTTCAATTGTTCCTGATTCGGATAGTGTTTTCGATACTTCATATTGGATTTGTAAAAACCTTTCATTCTTTTTCCTTTCATTTATATCGAGGCAGCTTCCTATATATCCGATAAATTCTTCTCCTTCATATCTTGGTATCCCTTTATCAAGAACCCATTTGTAATCTCCGTCTGCAGTTCTCAGACGGTATTCCATTTCAAATTTTTCTCTCTTATCAAATGCACAGATATAATTTTCAATACATCTTTGGAGATCATCTTTATGAACACCTTCGGTCCAGCCGTTTCCTAATTCCTGTTCCATTGTCCTTCCGGTAAATTCAAGCCAGACTTTGTTAAAGTAAGTGCAAAGCTTATCCTTGCCTGATAACCAGATCAGAACCGGAGCTGAATCTGCCATCATTCTGAATCTCTGTTCACTTTCACGAAGATGCTCTTCGGTTTTTTTTCTTACTGAAATTTCCCTATTTAAATTTTGATTAGATTGACTTAACTCAAAAGTTCTTTCCTCCACACGGTCTTCAAGTTCTTCATAAGATTTTAACAGCATTCGCTCTGCATTACTCTTATTTTTTATGAGTCTGTCTGAAACGAATAACGATAAGCCTATCACTACAAATGAGAACAGACTCGTAACAATGATAAAAAGTTGCAGTGTTTCGTTTGTTAATTCTGCAGCTTTCTTCCTTTCAATCAGTAAAGTGGTTTCATACACTTTCAATTCCTGAATGATCCCGTTTATTTCTCTTGAATATACTCTCCCCCGATTGGTAATATCAGTCTGCTCCTGAAAATTTATGTCTTTTTTTATTTCATGTGTCATAACACTTAAAGACACTAAAGAATCCAGCGAAGCTATCCTTTTCTCATAGTATATGTTTTCAAATGCTAAATTTCTTAAATCCGCTATTTCTTTTTTCACAGACCGTTTTAAGGAATCATAAGTGTTTATATAAACAGGATCTTTCGTAATTGCAAACCCTCTGTTGATTAAAGGCAACTGAATACTGTTCAGTTGTATATCTTCAAGCTTCTTGATCACATCATGTGTATGGCTTACCCACTCAATATCCTTTTTATATCTTTCGATGCTTTTAAATGTAATTATGCTGAGAATAAAAATGCATAAAAGGAATATCACAAAAGCAGCCGGTATGAATTTTTCCAGCGGTAATTTATTTTCGAGATTCAGATATCTTCTCGCAAATATTTTTCTTAGTTCCTGTTTCATTAATTAATATGACTGACATTAATTGTCAGTAGTGTCATTTTTAAAAATAAAAAATGTAATTTATTTTATAAACTGCAACAAAACTGATTAAAATCATTTGGCACCATAAATGAAAAGTATACGGCAAATGCAAAAATATATTTTCTGACGGTATAAAAAAACATTATAAATTCTAAATTGTCAAAAAGTATATCTGCATTTTAAATTTCATTAATTTAAAAGGAGCAGAAATGAAAACTCTAAAAACATGTATGAGCATTGTAATATTGTTAGCTTGCTTAAATTCCATGGTATTTTCTCAGGACAGATACACCAAAAGAAAAACTTATCCTCAGTGGTCACTCAGCGGACTTGCAGGTGTTAGCTTTCCGGTAGGTCAGTTCGGTGATAATTATAAATCAGGTCCTGCATTCGGATTAGATCTGAGTTATAAAGTTAATAAAGAGGTAGGATTTTTTGCAAAGCTGGGTTATTCAATGTATCCAAATAAAGACGGCGGACCTGTACCTGACGGAAAGTATATAGAGTATACGGTTGGCCCAAGATATTATTTTACTTCAAGAAATTTAAAATCAGCAATTTTTCTTGAAGCAGGACTGGGAGGTTATTCATTCAATCAGGACGGCTACGTTCTGGATGGTGTAACTGTTGGTAATTATACATCAACAAATTTTGGAATGAATGCAGGTATAGGGGGGATATTAAATCTTGGCAGAGATGTCGATCTCTCTTTTAAAGCCAAGTACCATAATATTCTTACTACAGATGGATCTACCAGTTTTATTGAACCGGTTCTGGGTATTGATTTAAGATTCTAACAATTGATCACAAAGAGTAGAAGATATATTCTTCTACTCTTTGATTTATTTTACAAGGTTCTTAAAATTTTTTATTACATATTTCAAAATAAAATAAAATAAAATAAGGAGATAAACTAATGTTTCACGAAGAAAGTAATGCAAAGAGTTTTGTCGGTGGACTGATCACCGGTGGCGTTATAGGCGGTTTGGCGGGACTTTTATTTGCCCCGAAAAGCGGCAAGGAGTTTAGGCAGGATATATCCGATAAAGGTAGTGAGATCTTTGATGATACAAATCATCTTATAGACAGCGCTAAGGAAAAGGCATCAGTCATGATTTCCGATGCTAAGAATAAAGCTGAAAGTTTGATTGAAGATGCTAAAAAGAAAGTTCAGTCGCTGACACACAGCGCTGAAGACTTCGTCACTCATGGAAAGGAAAAAATAGAAGAAGGAATTTCAAAAGTGAAGGAAGCCGTGAAATCAGGAGTCAATTCATATAACGAAGAAAGAAACAAGCTAAAGGATGATCCAAAAAGTTATATCAGTACATACAACGAAGACAAAACCAAAGCAAGTAAAACACGATTTTAAAAACTATGAGCGAAGATAATTTAAATATAATAATAAACATAGCGGAGATTGTATTATTTCTAACGCTGACGATCCTGGCACTTTACCTGATTGCTTTCATGAAAAAGTTTCTGTCTTCCATATCAAAAATAGAAAATGAAGTGGTGGAAATCTCAGACAGTCTTGCTCCTGTCATAATTGACATGAAATTTATCATGGAAGATGTAAAAATGATGGTTGACAAGTCCAGGCTTCAGTTTGAAAAAATAGAAGATCTTTCGGAAGCTATTGTTGAAAAAGGAACTGGTCTGATAAATACAATAGACAAGATACAGAATGTAAGTAATGGCTTTCTATTAAACACGACTAATTTAGTGTCGGCTTTAGGCAAGGGATTTAAAACCTTTGGAAATAAATTAAAAAACGGATCTCAGCTCCGGAATAAAACAGAGCTTTGATTAATTATAAACTTAATTTTCTTATAAGGAGAAAACAAAATGTTGTGGACAATATTTGTAATATTGTTAGTCTTGTGGTTACTCGGAATGGTATCATCTTATACAATGGGAGGATTCATTCATGTACTTTTAGTACTGGCAGTTGTCGTTATGATCATAAGATTAATACAGGGAAGAAATCCTGTAGCGTAACACGGTAAAATAATTTTGATCTTTAACAAAAAAACATTTGTGATGCTAACCGGAAGAGAACAAGCTCGAACTCTCAGTGATCAGATTAAACAATCCGGTTTGGAATTCAGCATGAGTCCCAAACCGGATTATGAAAGGAAAAAGCTTAATCTAAGTATTAAGTATAATATGACCGGTCAGGTCTTACATCCGGGTGGAGGTGAAATAGTAAATGGCTAAAGCCGGGAAAAATAAGACGGAAGAAAAGTCTTTTGAAAACCTTGCAATTGCTTTAACAAAGTTCACAGGAAGTACATCGGCCTTTACAATTGCACTACTTGTAGTAACAGTATGGGCTGTAACCGGTCCCGTATTTAATTACTCCGAAGGCTGGCAACTTGTAATTAACACAGGCACGACAATAATTACTTTTCTGATGGTGTTTCTTATTCAAAGAGCTCAGAATAAAGACTCTCTGGCTGTTCAGCTTAAATTAAACGAACTCATAGCAGCAACTGCCGGGGCAAGTAACAGGTTGGTAGATGTTGAGGATATGACTGAAAAAGATCTGAAGATACTTAAAGAACACTATTTGAAACTGGCAAAGCTAATTGAAAAAGAATATGATATTGGAAAATCACACTCGATTGAAGAAGCCGAATCAAGACACAGAAAAAAATTGCAAACTAAAAAATAACATTATGAAAAACTTATTATTCATTTTGATCTTAACCTTAATTCCTCTGACAGTGACAGGATGTGAATTTATAGGAGATATTTTTAAAACGGGAATATGGGTAGGCGTAATTATCGTAATAGCAGTTATAGCAGTGATAGCATTTATTGCAAAACTATTTTCAAAATAATTTACAAATTAACACGAAAGGAAATAAAAATGAAAAAGCCAATGATCGTAATTCTCTTATTGATTGTTCCATTTTTATCTTTACATTCCCAGATTAAGCAGGGTGACAGTTTTCTCGGAGGGTCAATCGGTTTGTGGACTAAAGGTAATACACCGGTTTTAGGTGTAAGTTTTGAGTCTCATGTAGCCGGAAGTGAAAATGGAACGGTTGGAATAGGCGGATTATTCAGGTATCACGGGTATAATGAAATTTACAATAACGGTACTTCTCGTGACTACAATTTTTCTTCATTAGGATTCCAGGCAAATTATAATTTTACTAATATCGGTTCGGGTGAATTTGTACCTTACCTTGGTCTAACTCTTGGTTACAATAATGTATCCCAGACTTATACCAACAGAAATGGTGCGTTGTTAGTAAATGATACATACACCAGTGGTGTCTGGATCTGGGGACAGCTCGGAGCAAGATATTTTTTCAGCAGTAAAGTAGCCGGGACTTTCCGGGTAGGAATAGGTAACAATGATTTTTACCCTCTTGAATTAGGAATTGATTTTAAACTGTAATGTTTCATTTTGAAAAACAAGATGTGTAAGCGTCGTGAATCTTCAATCGTTAATCGTTGTTGTAATTCTTGAATTGTGAATGACCAATGGTAAAGCAACTTTAATTCAAAACCTTAACTCTTATTACTAATTTTATTTTGAGTCTTTCACTATACAAGAAAAAAAGAAATTTCAGACAGACTCCTGAGCTTTCGGCCAGCACGACTGCTGAACACAAGAATCTTAAATTTGTTGTTCAAAAGCATGCAGCTTCACATCTTCATTACGACTTCCGTCTGGAAATGGATGGAGTGTTAAAGAGCTGGGCTGTACCTAAAGGACCCTCAATGAATCCTCATGAAAAGAGACTGGCAATAATGGTTGAGGATCATCCGTTGGATTACGCAAGTTTTTACGGTCTAATTCCGGAGGGGAATTACGGAGCGGGAACAGTAGAAATATGGGATAAAGGTACTTACATGCCGATGGAGAATCCTGAAAAAGAAAGTGAAGAAACAATTTTATCCAAGCAATTAAAAACCGGTGATTTGAAAATAATTCTCCAAGGCAAGTATCTTAAAGGAGCATTTGCAATTATACGAATGAAGGCCGGAAAGAAAAAGAACTGGCTACTTATTAAGAAAAATGATCAGTTTGCTAATGATAATTTTAACATCGCAAAATTAAATCCTGTAAAGCCTTGACGGGATCATTGTTCCAAAAATCTCTCAGCTTGTTAAAACCTCCGTGGAAAAAAGTAATGAGCAAATCAAATGAATTGTATTTGAATATTCCCGATCTGACAATTGTCCTTAATACCTAAAAACTATTGCAATAATTAGTTATAATAATCAAAGTCATTAATAAATTAAAATAAGGGAGTTAAAAAAAATGAAAAAGATCAAAATATCCGTGTTGTTTATCTTGTTATTTCTTTCGGTAAAAATATTTGCGCAGGGAATGACACCTCCGGCTCCGATCGAGTCTCCACTTCTGACCTCATTAACAGGTTCCTGGATATCCGAGCCTTATCAGATGATGGGATCGACGATGACTGAAGAAGTAACTCAGAAAATGATACTTAACAGTCAGTTTCTGGAAATTAATGTAAAGAGCATAGCAACGAGCGGCTTTATTTATGAAGCATTAATAATGATCTCCCCCTTAAATGATGGAACTATAAACGGATGGGCTTTTGATGTTTTCGGGAATAATGGGATCACAACTTATACAGGTACATGGAAGGACAATATGGTTTATCTGTATGGAAAGGCACCATGGGGTACTGAATCACGCGTAATTAATGTAAACGGAGATGTCATGATTCAAAATGTAATTTATAAAATGAAAGATGAGAAAGGCAAGGATTTGCCGGAGGTAAATCTGGCAATTACTTATAATAAGAAAAAGGATTAACAAGGGAAATGATTGAAATTAATTTTGAATCAGCTTATTATTGCAAAAAACATTTCAGCATTAATAACCAATACAGAAATATAATAATCTGAAAATTATATTAACCTCAAATTACAAAAAGAAGGCACAAAGTTAACAAAGAATTTATGTTTTAAATTATTTATTCTTTGTGAGCTTTGTGTATTCTTCTTGAACTTTGTGGTTAAAAAACGTTTGGACAGATATGCTTTTTTGTATATATCGAAATTGAATATATTAATGTAGATTCTGAATATTAAAAAACAAAATTGGGAACAGTAAACTCACCGGACAGGAAACGAATTATTACAGGAGTTCTGATCGGAGTTCTTTTGCTTGGTTTGACCGCAGGTGCTTATTCTATGGCTTTGTTAATGATCTCAGTTTTAGTAATCGGATGTATTCACAGCCCTCCGGACTGGTTTTTCTACTTAGTGTTTACCGGCTTTCCAATCCCTCTTATTATTACATCAATCGTTGTACCTTATCTTTATATAAAAAAACAAAAAGTGTTCATGATGATTTTTACTTCATTAGCCGGTTTATCGTTAAGTTGTTTGATCTTTTTAATATGGTTTCTTTTACTTACCCAATATTGCTGATCATGCTGCAAAAGCATTTATATTATTTGTATTTTATTTTCCTGAGCGAAGAATTAATTTCAGATAAATATTTTATAAAAATAAATTTTACAGTATATGAGAAAAATGTATCATACATTTCTGATATCAATAATTTTCATTTCTCTTTTATTTCATCATTCAGTTTATTCACAAAACTGTTTAAACACATCCGTCGGTTATATTCCAATCAATGATCTTGAATCAGGATATTTCAATAGTTATCAGGGAGGTCTTTATCCGAACGGGACAAATGTCCGTCCTGAAGTCCATAACAATGCAGGAATTGATTTAGCCGGAAATATTCTTCCTCTTGATACTGCCGGAAATTACAATGCGGCTAACGGAAGAATCGTTTTACTTTCTGTCGGCATGTCAAACTGTGCACAGGAATTTCAGGAATTCATAAACTCAACTAACGGAGCTGCATATATAAATTCAAAGCTGTCAGTAATTAACGGAGCTCAGGGCGGACAGACTATTGACATCATTATAAATCCAAACGCAAACTTCTGGACAGTGATAAAGCAGCGTTTGAACTCAGCCGGTCTTTCAGAAAAGCAGGTTCAGGCGGTTTGGTTTAAAGAAGCACAATCAAATCCTGCTGACACATCATTTCCCGGTTATCCCGACAGCCTGAAGTCAAAATTTAAAATTGCAATGGGAGTAATGAAAGAGAAGTATGAAAATCTGAATCTGTGTTATCTTGCAAGCAGAATATACGCCGGCTATGCTTCAACCGGCCTGAATCCCGAACCCTTTGCTTATTACTCGGGATGGTCTGTCAAATGGATGATTGAGGATCAGATCAACGGCGATACAAGTCTGATTTATAATGGCTCTGATCCCAATTCACCGTGGCTGTCATGGGGACCGTATCTCTGGGCTGACGGACTGATTCCAAGGAGTGACGGACTTACCTGGAATTGCCCGGCAGATTATGCAGCCGACGGAACCCATCCTTCGGTAAATGGCAGGCAGAAAGTTGCAGATTTACTGATTGATTTTTTTTTATCTGATGAAACGGCAAAGCCCTGGTTTTTAAAAACTCTGACAATAAATATGTCATTAGCAATTCAGGGCTTTCTTAATCCTGCAACAAACAGAATGAGCATGAATGATACGGTAAGAGCTTATCTTCGCAGCGTTAGTGTGCCGTTTAATGTTATTGACTCTTCAATTGCCTTAATTGATTCGGCTTCCTTAAGGGGAATTTACAGATTTTATAATGCATCAAGCGGGACCTATTATTTACAGCTTAAGCACCGCAACAGTATCGAAACCTGGAGCAGAGCCGGAGGTGAGCTTTATGCTTTCGGATCAGTATACAATTATGATTTTACAAATTCACGGAATAAAGCTTATGGAAATAATCTTATCCTCAGAGGATCCGAATACTGTATTTACAATGGCGACATTGATCAAAACGGAACTGTTGATTTATCTGATTTGCTGGATACATATAATGTCTCTTCATCTTTCGGTACAGGATACTTGACTGCCGATCTTGACGGAGATAATACGGTTGATTTGAGTGACATTACTATTGCATATAATAATGCACGTAATTTTATAATCAGGATAACACCTTAAAATTATCTGTAAGAATTAAATTTGTTCTGAAACCTTCTCAAGAAGCCATTCCTTATTTGCTACATCAGAGGTTTCGGTAATTTTCTTTTTCAGGAAAACAAGCTTGCTGTTATCTGAGTTAGAACCTATCAGCTGTTTTGTCAGCCTGATGAAATTCAAAATCTGAATTTTTGATCTTTCACTGATATACTTGTCGCGATTAAGAAAATGCATGCTTGTTTCGATGACGGATACTGCTGAATCCGGAAGCGACATTTCATAGAAAATCTGAATCGTCAAATTCCTTATGTTCTGCTTTTGATTGCTGTATGAAGTTTTAATTTTCGAAAGATATTTTAAAGCGCTGTCATATTCTTTTTTTAAAAAGCAGATATCTGCCTTAATAAAGTTGATCATAAAGTCCTTGTTATCATCCATTGTATTGGATTCATAACTTTTCAGTATTCTGCTTACCCATTTAAATTCATTCAGACGGTTCGCATTTTTAGATGCGGCAAGCATGTAAAAGACATGAAGTTTATTTGGATTGAGCTTATAGAGAAGATTCATAAATTCCTTATCAAGCCTGAATCGTTCTTTCCTGAACTGAAAATTACCTCCTGCAATCATGTCATTGCAGAAGTTAGTGGTCATTATGTAGAAATTCTGTTTGTCAAGTTCAGTCAGTGAGTCAAAGGTTTTCGATTTTAATTCCTTAAGTTTATTGAAATATTTCTCATCCTTAAGTGTTACCAGCCGGATAAGGTTGTAGTAGAATAGAATCTGCGGTACATGAGAAAGCTTGCCCGCATTTTTCTCAACGAAGTCCAGAATTTCTTCAAACATCAGCAGATCGTTTTTCTTATTAATGATCCTGTACAGGCTTAAAGAGTACAAGTATATTCTCAATGAACCGAGAAGTACATAAATAAAAAAATTGTTGAAATTTGATGTTGCTTCCCCCAGCTTATACATGGTCTTTTTTCCGTAATAAAACTCCCAGTATCTCAGCCAGATGAAATATGTCTCATAGTAGTAATCTTCATCACGCTTCAGTCCTTCGAGATACTTCATCATTGAATCAAAGCTTTTACGGAAGAGCTTTTCGTTATTTCTGATAACCAGCTGATGCATAAGAGATTTTTTTGATTCAATCAGATCGGACTCGGATTGAATCTGTATTAAGAACTTCTCAGCAAGCTTGAGCAGATCGGAATCAATTTTCCTGAGTGCGCTGTCGGAATATTTTGATTTCGGGTATAATAATCTGAAAAAATACTTCTTGCTGAAATTCGTTCCCTTAAAATCAGGGTAAAAGTTTTTCAATGCTCTGAAATATTTATTGACTAAATTGCTTCGAATGTTTTTACCTTCGGTAAAATAAGGGGAAAGTAAAAACCTTTCAAACTTATTCATCTCTTCACGGGAAAAAGTTTTTAATAGCGATATTAAGCTGTTGTCTTTCATTATCATTTTATAGTCAATGCAAATTACTTATAAAGCCTAGTTATGTGAAATCCAATTCTAAGATCCTTCCATCGAAGTTCTGGCAGAGATTTTGAAGATTACGCCCGGATAAAAATTGGACTTGTAATTAGGAAACATATTGGGCAAGTATGTAAAACATTTTAATGGAAGGAATAGCTCATCTCAATCTGATAACTGCTGACTTGCTAGCATTGCTCTCAAAACCGATTTTAAAATACAGGAAAAAATAATATTTCATACCTGTCCCCATAATTATTCTTTGATATTTAAGTCCTCTATATTGCTATAATTAAAAAAAAAATTCAAAAAATTTAATTAAAAGGAGAAATTAGAATGAAACTTAAATTCAAATTTACATTTCTTTCAGCCATGTTGCTCTTCACTCTTCATGTGATTCCGGCAACAAGTCAGAATTTATCATCTGTTATAAATTCCAACATTCCGGCCTCAGGGTTGAATCTCACATTAAATTCCGTTGTACTCTTTGGTACAGCTACAGGTCCTAATCTGAGCGCGATGCGGGACAGTGTTTTCAAGAATTGGGTGTATCCGGATGGTTTAGTTGTAGGTCCGAGCGCTAAAGTTTCTAATGTTTATAAAATGGGTCAGCAAACAGGGCTGGATACAGCAAGAGTTGCACAGCATATGTTTTTCTTAAGCTCCGGGGCATTTTCACTTCAAACAGGATATACCTTATACCAATGCTCTTACACATTAATTGACAGTACTAACGGCACTTTCAATTTTACTACAATTGGCTATGAAGATGCCGGGGGTAATGCTGTATTTGAACCATTTATGTATATGTGCCCTCTTCATCACAGTGACTATATAAAAACTACAAAACCTGGCGCAGCTCATGATGTTGAGTTTGATGTCAGGTCTGCGAGCGGTTTAGGTGCAAGTGGATGGGGTGATTGCAAAATTACATGCAGCGGAGAAACAGTGATAGACTGTTTTGGTCTGGTCGGCGGTGATGCTGATTTTTTATGGGATTATGAAATAACAAAAGACTGTGCTACCGTGGGTAAATGCTGCCGCTGCATATTCCGATTTGGATTTGCAAGCGGGTTTACATCAGTTGGTGTAGGTGTTGACGGTGTTTCAATTGAATTAAGCGGAAGCTTTGGATGGAAAGGCTCCACTGAAGCTGTCGTGAAAAGATGCTGTCCGACAGGAGCTGTTGTTGCATTTAATTTCGTTCCGCAGAACTCAGGTACTTCCACTTACCTTACATCCGTAAGCGCAGTTTCTGAAAGTACAGGGTGGATTTCCGGAACAGGACCTACAGTGCTTAAGACTACCAATGGCGGAAGTAACTGGATAAATGTTTCAGCAGGTTTGTCCGGAGATATTTATAATATAAATGCAATAGACGCTAATACAGCTTTTTGTACGTCATCACCAGCCGGAACAATAATTTTCAAGACCAGTAACGGAGGAGCTCAATGGATTCCGGTATTTAATCAGCCGGGAGGATTTATTGATGCAATTCAAATGATCTCACCGACTACAGGCTATGCACTCGGTGATCCTGTCGGAGGCAAATGGACTGTTTTGAGAACGACAAACTCAGGGAATACATGGCAGAGAATGGCAACTGAGCCGGTTCAGATAGGAGCTGAAGGAGGATGGCAAAATTCTTTCAGAATACTGGGAAATCATATATGGTTTGGTACAAATTCAAACCGTGTCTACCACTCTTCGGATTTAGGGGTGACATGGAATTCTGCTGTTACACCTGGAGTTCAGAATAGTTACGCTGTGCATTATAATAGTCACACTACAGGGTTAGTCGGAGGTACTGGAATGGCACTTTCAACAAATAGCGGACTATTCTATTCACATGCTACTACACCGGGTGCTATGAGCGAAGTTTACGGCATTGAAGGATTTGCTAATGAATGGTGGGGTGTGGGGACAAGTCCTAACATTTATATGTCCGGTAATAACGGAGCAAGCTGGAGTTCTGTGTACACATATACTTTGGAATTTGGAGGCACGTTAACTGCAATAGATTTTTCAACAACAGGTGATGTTACAGGCTGGATTGCAGGCAGTGCCGGTGAAATTATTAAGATGAGTTCTTCTTCAGTTGAAACTACTTTAGGTTTGACTGTATTGCTTGAAGCTCAGTACAGTGATACAGTAAGTGTTTACCTCAGAAACAATTCGTCTCCATATGCTTTAGTTGACTCTGCAAAAGGATATATTATTCCGGGAGGAAATGTTACTCTTAATTACCCGCATGCTTCAGCCGGAAATTACTACATAGTTGTAAAGCATAGAAATAGCATTGAAACATGGAGTGCAGCAGGTCAGTCATTTTCACCGGGATCAGTTACTAATTATGATTTTACAACATCAAGTTCACAATCATATGGGGGAAATCTGGTTTTAGTTACAACAGAGTGGTGTGTATATACAGGTGATGTAAATCAGGACGGCTCAGTGACTCTGAGTGATGTACTCGATGTTTATAATGCTGCGACTTCATTTGCAACGGGATATATAGGCACCGATGTAAATGGAGATCTACTCGTTGATCTAAATGATGTATTACTTACTTATAATAATGCAAGTAATTTTGTTGCCGTAATCAGTCCATAATAAGTATTTTTTCAACAAAAAATCCCGCCGGTGAAACTTAGTCGGCGGGATTTATTTTTATGAACAATTAAAAAGTAAAATCCAGAAATTTATTGATATACTTTAAGTTAACTTATATATAATTAAGAAGTTAAATCATTTAATTTAGAATATAATAAGCTGTTGCTGATTCTATTTCAAATTCTCTCTGCGCAAGTTTATCCATAATGTTGCGGCACTACTATTTTAGATATTTTTCAGACATCCATTCATACCAATTTTGAATACTAGCTCATTAACAAGCAGTTTAATTTATATTTATCCCGTCAGACAATTCCATTATTTTGGTAAATGATAAAAATAAACATTCTTGACCAATCTCCTGTAATTGAAGGAAGTTCATATAAAGTAGCAATTCAGCAGACCATTGAACTCGCTCAGTTTGCAGACAATCTCGGTTATCACAGATACTGGGTTGCCGAGCATCACAATACTAAATCATTTGCTTCGGCAAGTCCTGAAATTTTAATCCCGGCATTGGCTTCAAGTACAAATAATATCAGGATTGGATCCGGAGGCGTTTTGATTAGTCATTACAGCCCGTTAAAAATTGCAGAACAGTTTAACATGCTTGAATGCATTTTTCCGGGAAGAATCGATCTTGGAATAGGCAGAGCTCCCGGGGGTGATGCAAAAATTATAAAAGCCCTTAAAACTTCAAATGAAGATGCATTTGGCAAAACAACAGAACTTATAAATTATATGAAACACTCCTTGGATAACAAATCTCAAAAACCTGTCACAGCGGTTCCTGCAGGAATTAACCTGCCTGAAATCTGGATACTCGGTACCAGTCCTGACAGCGCTTTGTATGCAGCTGAAAACGGATTGCCATATGCATTCGGCAGTTTTATAAATGATGAACATATGCTCCGGTGTTTTCAGATTTATTATCAGAATTTTATACCATCATTATTTCTTAAAGAGCCGTATCTGAATCTTGCTTTGTTTGTGATATGTGCAGAAACTTCGGAAGATGCATTAAGAATTTCAAAATGTTCTGAGTACTGGCTTGTTCATACTCTTATTAAAGCGAAAAATATTTCTTTTCCGGATGAAGAAACCAGTCTGAGGTATAATTTTACAGCTGAAGAGAAAATGATCATTGAATACAGAAGAAAATCCGCAGTAATAGGAGACGCTCCGACAGTGACTATGAAGCTGAAAGAGCTTGTAAAGAAATATGCCATTCATGAACTTACTATAGTAACGATTACATCCAATTTTGAAGACAGGAAAAAGTCATACAGGTTACTCATGGAGAGTATTAGTTAAAAGTTAAAAGTTAAAAGTTAAAAGTTAAAAAGTTTTTTAGCTAATTAGTTAATGGTTAAGTTTTCACTCGACAAACTCGACAAACTCAACAAACTCAACAAACTTAACGAACTCAACAAACTCAACAAACTCAACAAACTCAACAAACTTAACGAACTCAACGAACTCAACGAACTTAACTTCATTGTAATTAAAATCAATTTAGTTTATTTTTGACGAAATAATTTTAAAATCAAAAAACAAGTCTAAAGATGAAAAAACTTATTTCAGGTTTTTTTATATTCACCCTAGTAATTTCTTTATCACCTAATGTTTTCGGAATCGGTTTTAACAGCATCACAACCCCGGATGGTGTAAACATTATTGCAGTAGGGGACGGAGGATTGCTATTCCGTTCATCGAATGCAGGTCAGACATGGGCGAGCTACACAATAACGGCAGGTAATTTCAAATCAGTTTCCTCATTTAATGATGATGTATGGATAGCGGCTGATGATAGTAAAATTTACAGAACAAAGAAATTAAATTCAGCCATTACACCAGCAACTGTTGGGGTCAATAATAAATTCAGGTCAGTATTTTTTGTTGACAATAGCATTGGATATGTTTGCGGAGAAGCCGGTGTCATTTATAAGACAGTAAACGGAGGAATAGACTGGACTCCTGTAAATTCGGGAATACCGAATGTAAATCTGAATTCAGTATCTTTCCTTAATTCACAAAATGGAATTGTAGTTGGGGATAATGGGACAGTTTATCTGACACAAAACGGAGGAACTTCCTGGACATCAGAAACTATCGGAACAACTAAAAATTTACTCAAAGCAAAATATTTTGCCGACGGTATTACAGTTACAGGCGAATATGGTGCTCTTTATATGAAGCCAAACGGTTCTTCATGGAATTCTGTAAACACAAGAATCGTAACTGACATAGCAGGTGTTACAGGACAGACATTCAATGAAGTCCATATATGCGGAGGCGGCGGTTTTATCAGAAACAATAAAAACGGAGATTCAAGATTTTATACATTTGAAGCAAATCCAATGATCGCAAATTTAGTTGACATATTTTATTACGACAGCAACCTTGGATTTGCAGTTAGCAGTTTAAATAATGCCATAATAAAAACTTCAAACGGCGGTACGACATGGGGTTTATCAGGCGGAGCAACAATGTCGTATCAATGGCAGCAAAAATTAAGCGCAGGCGGAGGAATTGGAAATAATCTTTGCCAGCATCCGACCGACAGAAATTCAGTATTCGTAGTTTACGGCAGCACAGTTTATATCAGCCGTAACAGAGGTGATAACTGGAGCAGTATTGCCACAATAACAGGCGGCGGAAGTGCTCACTCATTTTATGTCAGCCCGCTTGATACAAATTTATGGATGGTAGCAATAACAGGAAGCCCGGATAAAGTTATGAGATCAACAAATTACGGTTCAACCTGGACGACTGTCATATCAAGAAATTTCAGCAATTACGGACAACCTTTGGAAATGGATCAAAATAATCCGAGTACATATTATTTTGCACCTGACGGAGGCGGATTCTATAGATCAACGGATAACGGGGCAACATTTACCGAGATCAGTAATAATTATCCTTTCAGAAGTCCTTGCGACATACTTGTTATGTGGGACAGTTCAAATGTTGTGTTTGTAGGTGACGGAGTAACGGGCAGCGGACAGGCAAAAATATTTAAATCCGTAAACGGCGGCGTGAATTGGACTGATGTTCAGACTGTAACCTCGAGTGAATCTCCTTCAATGTGCAACGGTGTATTCAAGCAGAATATTGTTTATGCAACAGAATGGTCAGGTGATAATTGGTATAGGAGTGCTGATTACGGAAGTTCATGGGCTGTAAACAGGGAAAACGGATGGAGCGGATGGGGTTCTGGAGTTTGCTTTGAAGACCCGAATGTTGTGCTGATCGGAAACTACGGATCTCAATCGGCATTTTCCTGGGATGAGAACAACTATACAAACATAGGTGGTCTTGCAGGCGCCGGTGCCGGAATACTCCTTCCTGAAAAAAATCTGATACTTAATATGCAGACCAGCAGCTTGTTTAAGCTCAAAACAAATTATTCAGTTCTTACTTCAGTAAATGAAAATGTGTTTTTAAATGCAGTTCCTCAAAATTTCGAGCTTTCTCAGAATTATCCGAATCCGTTTAATCCTGTAACTAATATAAAATTCTCAATTCCGAGTTCAGGAAATGTTTCACTTGTAGTTTATGACGGACTGGGAAGGGAAGTAGCCGAATTAGCTGACGGATTCAGAAACGCCGGAACTTATGAAATTAATTTTGATGCATCACAGCTTTCTTCAGGAATGTATTTTTACAAATTAGTTACGAATGGATTTACGGATACGAAGAAGATGACGTTGGTAAAGTGATTAGTTTGTAAAGTTTATAAAGTTTATAAGGTTTGTAAAGTTAGTCTAAGTTTATAAGGTTTGTAAAGTTAGTAAAGTTTATAAGGTTTGTAAAGTTAGTAAAGTTTATAAGATTTGCAAAGTTTATGAATGTTTGTGAATTTGTGAAGTAAGCCTCCGGGAAAAATTTCCGGGGGCTTTTTCATAATAAAGCTGCTACTTCCGCCAACCGCCTCAAAGCCCAAACTTTATGAGCTTTACAAACCTTACAAACTTAACAAACTTAACAAACTTAACAAACTTTACAAACTTTATAAACTTTACAAACTTTACAAACTTTACAAACCTTACAAACTTTACAAACTTTACAAACTTTATAAACTTTACAAAAGCGGGGACTTAGCAGGTGAAGACTCTCACTCCGCTGAGTCCTCCCAGAAAATATTTGAATACTGCAAATTATTTAAAGGGAGAGACTCAGTGGAGACAACATAACTTTATAAACTTTACAAACTTTACAAACTTTATAAACTTTACAAACTTTATAAACTTTACAAACTTTACAAACTTTATAAACTTTATAAACTTTATAAACTTTACAAACTTTATAAACTTTACAAACTTTATAAACCTTACAAACTTTACAAACTTTATAAACTTTACAAACTTTACAAACTTTACAAACTTTATAAACTTTACAAACTTTATAAACTTTACAAACTTTACAAACTTTA
>CAYNTN010000060.1:0-27667 GCA_964399995.1 uncultured Ignavibacteriaceae bacterium | reverse complement strand
TCATACCTCATACCTCATACCTCATACCTCATACCTCATACCTCATACCTCATAACTCGTAACTCGTAACTCGTAACTTGTAACTTGTAACTTGTAACTTGTAACTTGTAACTTGTAACTGTTAATTAATCTTCACAATAGCTCCTTTTATTTCTGCATTCCCGCTTGCTTCTATTTTTATGGACGCTGCTTTTAACTTTAATGAAGCCGCACTTTCTATTGTTACTCCGCCGGACTCAAATTTAATTTTATTTCCATTCTCATCTTCCAAAGTAAATGATTTTTCTCCGTCATTAAAGATCATTTTGGTCTTAGCTCTGCTGACATATCCTTTTTCGTCATTGCTGTTTGAAGCTGTCAATGGAGCTGGCTTTGCGCTGCTGTGAAGCATTCCGAGTATGACAGGATTATTCGGATCATTAAAAATAAAACCTACAATAACTTCATCATCTATTTCCGGAAGGAAGAATGTTCCCCTGTTGCTCCCTGCATCCAGTGTTGCAATGCGCATCCATATCCCTTCCTCGCTGTTGTTAACAATAGGAAGTTTTACCTTTACCCGGTTCTCCCCTTCAGGATCTTCAAGATCGGTTACTATCCCAATCTGTAATCCCTGTACCGATGGAAGCAGCCCGTTTTGCGATGACAGATGATATGGGTTAATTTTCTCGACGAACCAGTTTTCAGACATCCCGAATATAATTTCAGTTGACCAGTTACCTTTTGCAAATTCATGTCTGACTGACGACACGAAAACGGGACCGTTAAATCTTTCACCTACTCCGTTAAGTGAAATTATGTCTCCGGGTTTTACACCGGGAAATCCCTTAAACCTTACTTTACCTCTTACTTTAGCAAGTCTGCTCTTCAGCATTTTTGAATTTGCAAATTCCTTCAGTTCTTCGTTTGTCATCTTCCCCGAATGAAGCAATGAATAGCTATCCAGACCAATAACATCAGCAAGTTCTGTGTTTGTGATATTTCCTGTCTCATTCATTTCCGGTTCATCACCTGTATCTTCAATGACTTCCTGATTGCTATAGTCCCACGAGCTGGATTTCACTTCTCCGTATTGAAAGCGTGCGTCTATCTCAGCAGTATACTCAAGTATTGTAGCGCCGAACAATAAATCAAGAACTGAATCAGAAGTAAGCAGAGGTTTCTTAATAATTATCTTTCCATCCTCCACAAGACATATTCTGCCTATCAGATCTATGCGTGATAAAACAAAATCCCAGTCCGTCGAATTGAACTGAATTAATTCCTTATGCTGAATGGTTGTTGATTCAATTTCCTTATCGAGTCCGTATTGATCAATGATCTCTTCGGCAATATCACTGTCTGTTACATCCTCAAAGTGTTTGCTTTTTTTCCCTACCGTAAGTTTTACAGCTTTATCTCTGCATTCAATATTCAGCTCTGAGTTCCGGTTTGTAATTCTGTTTGAATGATTAATAACTAATCCTTTGAACAAAGATATGTTATCGCTTCTGTAACCAAGTTTAATCTCAATTTCTTTTCCGGGAATAAAATAATCATCATTACTGATTGGAAAATCCTCCTCAGAAGGATTACCGTCGCTTATTGTGATTTTCGCAAAAGGAATTTTGTTAACTTCTCTTTGAATTGTAATCTGAGTAACCGGAATCGATAAAGGAATTTCTTCTCCGTCAATTAATATGCTGTATGAAACAACATCCGGAATTTGTGAAGTTGGTATGGTTCGCGCAGCAGCCATGAGGATTCTATTTTATGGGCGGAAATTTTAATGTTATGCCTTTTGATAATTTTCTAAAACTGTTCAGGTTATTTGATTTTGAAACATCTATGTAATAACGCGGGTCATTGTAGATTCTGTTACAAAGCAAATCTATCCTGTCTTCGGATTTAAACAATCTTTCATGTGTGATATCAGGAGAAGAAGATGCTTCTTCCCTGATTCTTTGCTCCGGGTCAACCCACTCGCACAGTCTTAATGTTGCAATGACACGAAGCGGAGAACCGTCGGTCTTAAACAGCTTGTAATTTAAATCCAGTGATACAAGCGTTCCTTTAAAAACATCACGGCTTCCCCAGGAAATTTTAAGAAACTGATTCCTGTGAATTTCTCCGTTGTAATCTAGAACTATGGACTTCAATGTGTTTACCTGAGTCTGCACATCTACCGGCTCCGCATTCCCTATCACTGAAATGCTCAAAGCACTCGCATCCTTAATCACTCCTGTTCCGTCTATCAGTATGTCAAAAGTCCATTCATTTGGTATCTGACGATAATACATTAACTCAGAACCGCTGCTCCCTATAGATGCATCTTCCGCCTGTTCAAGTTCATAGTGAAAAGTATATGACTCGGGATTTATCAGAAACTGATACGGCTCACTTAATTCCTTTGAGCAGGTTGCATCGCTGTAAGCCTGTATGATCATCTTTTCAACTTTTCCTAAAGGTATCATCTTTCCTCCCTCTCCTTCAGGATTTGCATTACTTCCTCAACACATTCTTTCAAAATTTCACTTTTCATTTTCTGCAAATTACGCGAAGATTCAATTTTACCGTTTCCTCCGGATGTCTTGCTGTCATTCACTGTCGCTTTGATGTGAAGCTCTTTAATTTCTATCGGCACTTTATTTCAATTTTAAATTTTAAATTTCAAATTATAAATTCCATCAACTGTCAACTATCAATTGTCAATTATCAATTATCAATTGTCAATTGTCATCTTTTAACTTTTAACTTTCAACTTTTAACTTTTAACTTTCAACTCAACAGGTTCATTCCCTCTGCAAGCGCAGTCGAAGCATTTAAAATATTAAAATAATTGTAACTCAGAACAAGTGTTTCTATTGCTACCTGGCTTTGCTCCGCATTGAGTGTTGTGAATTCCACTTTCTTTGGAATTGCATTAACTACATACCATGACTGAACTGGGATATGCTGATCATTCAGCAGCGATATTAAAACATTTGTCGGTTGAAAAATAAAATTCTGAACTGCGTTTATGCACCAAGCCATTACGCCGGAAGGAAGAATGAACATTCCTCTTTTAAGCGTAATGTCGCTGTACTTGGTTCTAAGAGGCAGCTGGTGTTCATACCTGTTCTGTCCACCTTCCCTGAAGGATTCCATTTCAACATTTACGGATAAGCCGCTTACTTCCTGAAATCTGAAGTCGTTTGGCTGCTGCGGGAAGAGTTCAAACGCAACTACAAAATGAAATCCCGTCAGAGGATAATTTTCCAATAAGTCAGCCATGTTATTCGTTTTGTATTGTTAAGCCTTCGTGAGCCAGTTCCAGACTTTCAATAGCAACTTCATTTCCGTCTGCTTTCAGATCAGTCGGAGTAATTTTCGTTGGCCAGGCGTTTTTTACTTTCCATACAATTACCGGTTCATGATTTTCATTTAACAAGCTGATAGTAAGATCACGTCGTTCGATCGTATTTAAACTGACAGTGTTAAACCATTGAAAAAACTGGTTATCACCTTTGAATGTGCCGCGTTTCAATGTGATGTTTGAAAACTTTCTCTGACCGGGCATTTTAATTTTTGAATACTCCGGACTCGCTCCGTCACGGTATTCAATTACTTCCGTAGTAATGTCCAGCCCCGTTACCTCGGTAAAACCTATTTTGTTTCCACCCCACTCTACGTTGAAGTGAAATTTTGGAAGAGGATATTCAGCCATGATAGTTAAAAGTTAAAAGTTGAAAGTTAAAAGTTTATTATGATATTTTCTAAATTCTTAATTCTTAATTCTTAATTGGATTAAGATTCCTGCATCTTATGCATAAATCTCAGAATAATGAATTCAGCCGGACGAACCGCTGCCATTCCGATCTCAACAATCATTCTGCCCTCAAGTATATCCAGTGCTGTCATCGTAGATCCAAGTCCGCATTTTACAAAAAATGCCTGTTCAGGTTTTGCTCCGGCTAATGCTCCCAGTCTCCATAAATTAGTAAGAAAGTTCTCGATCATTGCTCTTACCTTTATCCACGTATTCGCATCATTAGGCTCAAAAACAAACTGCGCGCTTGCTTTCTTGCAGGACTCTTCCACCATTATGAAAAACCTTCTGACAGAAATATATCTCCATTCATTGCTGTTGCCGTCAAGTGTTCTTGCGCCCCAGACCAGGTTTCCCCTGCCTACAAATGATCTGATTGCATTTACAGATTTTCCTCCTGTAGTATCAACGTTCATTCCTTCCTGTTCCTGATCGGTTACTGCATCTGTCAAATCGTAGATCGAAGAGACTGAAATATTTGCCGGAGCTTTCCAGACTCCTCTCGAGCCGTCAACTTTCGCATAAATTCCTGCCACTGCTGGACAAGGAGGTAGCGTCGGACTTAATTTGGAAATCGCATCTTCGACTGCATAATATATAGCTCCCTGAGTATTTAGCAGTGTATCCAATTTTACAGGCGCTGCTGCTACACCATCAGTTGTTATTGTAACGTCAACATCTGTATCTGCATACAGAAAATCATAAGTTGTCTTTAAACTAGGATAGTATGCCGCCGCATAATTCAAATTATCGTTTTTTGCAAATGCAGTTCTGAAACCGGACATCGAATTATCTGTTGTTGTGCCTTGTGTATGTATATCAATCAACGTAAATCTGTCCTGGAGCTTTGTGCATTGATCTATTGCTTTAGATACAAGAGAATAGTAGTCGGCTTCCGCCAGTGACTGTCCTTCAGGAAACACAATAAGAGTCGGTTCATCGTATGCTTCAAGGATTTCCAATCCGTCTTCAAGATCGCCCAATGCAGGTGACCCGTCTGTCGCTCCGACTGAAACAATATAACATTGTCCTCCTCCGTTATCAAAATATGAATTCAGGCAATAATACATATTGTTTTTTGAAGGTGAATTGATACTTGCTTTTGCAGATATTGAAACTACCTGACCTGAGTTTGTAATGACATCCACATCTGCATTTATATCAGTTTCATTTTCCCCTTCACCAAAATATGTTATATACTCAAGCATTGAATAAATTTTAGTCGGAATATTTGTCAAAGAATCTCCTGCCGAATCAATTGCTTTTTGCGTGTATCCGATGAACGCCGGTATTGCCGTTGCCACCTGAGCTACTGACGGCGGAAAGGATGGTATCTCATTGATATAGACACCCGGGGTTTTAATGGCACTTTCATTGATTTGTGACATAATTTTTTTTGTTTAAATTTTAATAATTCAAAAATATTTCAGATAAAAAACTTTTCGTTGCTGATACCGGCTTGATGAAAGATGATGCGCATTTTATATGCTCAACAGTTTGTCCGGGTGTAATCAATTTGAAATTCTGCATGGGCGATGCCATCAAAGGAACAGGTGCACTCGAAACAAATTCGTTATTGGTTTTGACAAACGTAAACAATCCGTTATCGTCAGATAATGATGTCACGGTATTATTCTGTGATATATACTTCCAAGTTGTTATCCTGTTTTTAAATCTGATTACATAATTAATTTTCTTAACGTTATTCGCCGGACTGAGGATTGCATAGTTAGCTGTTACTGATGGATCGAAAAAAAGATCAATTACTCCAAAAATATTCTCACTGCTGCTTACTGAATCATCAGATACAACAAACTTTGTACCCGTTACTTCCTCCCAGAAATTAATATCTGAAACCGGTACTGCATTTCCTCTTTCAATAAATTTCAATGCTCTGTATAGTTTTGAATCGCCTGAATTAAAAAAAACATCACCGCTAAAAATATCAGTGTGATTATTCATGTCGTATTTTGGAATAGAAATAAAATTTCTATCAATTAAATCATCTGCCGTTACATATTGAAGTGCGTTTATTTCTTTCCAGAAATTTGTATCGTTAATAGGTATCGTCTGACCTTGAGGAATAAACTTAAGTGATTCATAATTCTTAGAGCTGACTGAATCGAATAATATACTTCCTTTGTATATATCCGGATGATTGTTCGAATCATATTCCGGAAACCTTTGCGGTGTCAATGCCCGCCAGGAAATATGAGGCGGAGGTGATGCTATGTTATTTACAACAGCTTCATAAGTATTGGCTGCATTTTCAATTAAAGAACCGACTTCATAATCTTCTGCCGCATTATGACCCGGGATAGCTTTGCTTAAATATAATTTCCCGTCTCTTTCACTATTTACTCTGTTTGAGAAGTAATAAATTTTATTGTTTACATCAAATGTTTTTAAAGCGCTGATGTTCGGGAAAGAGGGGTTCTTTAATTTTAACAAAAATCTTAAAGAGGTGTCGCTGTCAATTTTTACAAAGGGTTTTTCATTTGAATCAATCTCAATGAGCGCAGTTAATTTATTATTTACGGTTTTATACAAAATCCTGTAGCCGTTCAATATTATTTTTGTATTTCCGGTTGGAGTGATTTCAATATCATCAAAAGTTACCTGCCGGTTATAATAGTCGTGTAAAAGTTCAATTGTAAATAATATTTGATAACTGGTTTTCATTTTTTAATGTGTATAATCCTGTCCCTCTATTTCAATTGTCCTTATCAACTCACCTTCAGATTCAGTGATGCGTTCATCAATAGTAATCATTCTCATTTTATATAACACAGACGGCATATATTTTCCGCCTAACATTCCCCACAAATGATTCAGCTGTTCAAAATTCAGACTGTATAATTCAAAAATCAGCTTTTCTATGGCGGCATTCATACCGGGGGAGTTTTCGTGTGTGAATACATTCCTGAACTGAAAAAACTGCATAACGAGTGATAGCTGCTTCAAAGCTTCTTCATAATCATTGTTAGCAGTAAAAAGACAGTAAATATTCAAATGAATTTTCGGATTTTTGTATATTACTTTGTTGTCAATTTTTGTAAAATTTTCAGGGTTTCGGGAGATGCGGTCTTCCTCTATGTTAATTAAGGACAGATAAATTTTCTTATCAGCATTCTGGTTTTCTATAATTTTTGAAATGTTATCAAGCTCTACGCTCTTTATTATGTTTAGCTTCGGCTGTAAATACTTATTAATCTCGTCTCTTATGAATTGTAAAGATACATCTATCATGACAAATTACGTTTAGAATTCTGAAAACGAATTTACTGGTGCCGGGCTGAATCATAGTTTAGAACTCTGAGAGAAAACCGAAAACTGTTAATGATGATTCGATTTGTATTAAGCGGGACTTTTAACGAAAATTAGTATTTCCAATTCACGTTGTTGTAAAGTGCATACATCAGAAATTGTTCTTCCAGTTTTATGACATTAACTTTCTCCGATGAACTTAATTATTAAATTTAGATTTTTCAACATAGAAATTGTATTTTACTCCGTTAATTTTCAATGCTGTCCAAAACGTTTTAATTTATCAAAATAGTTTGAGACAATACCGTTATCGGATTACTCTGTTTTATAAACTATCCCTCTCTTGTCATTCCCGCATGCTTTTGGCGGGAATCCATTCAGCTATAATTCAGATTTATAAGTTTCGCTCAATTTTTTATGCAACATTACTGAAGGTTAACTAAAAACTTATCAGTCATTTTTCCTACAGCTAATGATATGAACCAATATTAATTTTTATAATATGTTGCGTTTCCACCTTGTTTGCCTTAGTGATTGGATTCCCGCCAAAAGCATGCGGGAATGACAAATCTGAGATGATGCTACACCTCTAACAAAACGTTTTGGACAGAGTTGATCAATTTTACATCATCATTCAGACAAATAATGATCAAAACTGATTACTTCAGAGTTGATGAAAGTGATTTTACTATTTCGGAAGGAAAATTAATTTTAGTAGTCACCTTATTTTCCCATTCAAGAATTTTTACCGAGCCGCTGCCGCACAAAACTTCTATTGAATTCTTTTCAATGCTGATCACCCTTCCCGGTATTCTTCCGGAATAGAATTGTTTGTCAATCTCTCCTTTTACTGCTTTACGGATATGAAATGTTTCTCCTTTATATTCACAAAATGCTCCGGGATATGGATGAGCTAAAGCCCTGATCAGATTATAAATTTCTGCTGAAGATTTATTCCAGTCAATCTTTCCGTCTTCGGGAGTTCTTTTGCAGCAATAGGTTGCATCAGCTTCATTCTGTTCTGTTAATTTAATTTTACCGGATTCAAAATTCCGAAAAAGTTCAAGATACATCTCAATTGCACAATCCGTTAATTTGACATTAAGCTCAGCAGCATAATCATCAGACATCACGGGCACTTTCTTTTGTGAAATTAGTTTACCAGAATCTACCTTTCCTTCCTGAATTAAAAAAAGTGTTACTCCTGTTTCTTTTTCATCATTGATAATCGCCCATTGAAGCGGCGCAAAGCCTCTGTACTTTGGCAGAAGTGAAAAATGTGAAGCCACAAGACCTAGTTTGAGTGAATCATTGATTTTAGTATCAATTAAAGTTCTCCATCCGAAAACTATGACAAAATCTAATTCCAGATTTCTGATTTTTTCATAATCCCCGTCTGACAACTTCTTACTTATTGAATTTAATACCTGCTTATCATTTAAAAGTCCTATAATTTTATCCGAATATTTTTCAGACTCATGTTCATCTTCTTCTAAAATGACTGCAAATTCCGGAATTAATTCTTTCTGCAAAAGAGCATTGATCAGCCTGTAACCTCTTTTTGTACCCCCGATAAAAGCAAATTTTACTGACACTTTAAGTGATTTAATTTATTATACAACCTGACCGGTTCCGTCAAAATTTTAACCCAAATTGTTTAATAGAAACTTTAAAAAGTATTTAAACGCAAAGAATTTTTTCTAACTGTATCAAATTTAACTTCAAATGTTTAATTCGTGCTAATTGGTGTAATTCGTGGCTATCTTTTGAAGTAAAATTTCTTTCCCTCTGTTCTTAATTGAAATCTGTGACGCTTCAAGTATTTCTATTACTTTTAGTCCCGACATATAATCAGATACAGGTTTAGTTCCGTTTTTAATTGCCGAAACAAAATCTTCAGCCATTGCAGTCAGAGCTTCTTTTGTTTCAAGCTTCGGAGTATATATGTCACCTGTTCTGTAATCGATTAAAACTTTTTTCTTACCTTCATCAGTCTTATCTATGTATCCCGTATCATAAATTTTTATTTTTTCAGTAGGTTCGAGATCATTAAATACGATCATTTTATTATCACCGCCGATCAGCATCATTCTTATTTTGACGGGGGAAGTCCATGAACAATTGAAATGTGCAATCAGACCTGACTCATAGTTTATGGTTAAATAAGCAATATTTTCGATACCGTTGTTTGTGTGAGAAACACCCGTAGCATGGACGCTAAATGGCTTTTCATAAACGAGATAATTTAAAATTGAAATATCGTGTGATGCAAGATCCCATAGAACATTCACATCGCGCTGAAATATGCCAAGATTTATTCTGGTTGAATCAAAATATTTTATATTGCCGATTTCCCCGGAGTCAATTAATGATTTCATTTTTTGAACAGCGCCGGTATAAAGAAATGTATGATCTACCATCAGGACTTTATTCTTTTTCTGAGACAACTCAATTAATTCAAAAGCCTCATTTATGCTCGAAGTCATTGGTTTCTCAATGAGCACATGCTTGTCATTTTCAAGTGCCTTTTTTGCAAGTTCGAAGTGTGTAAAAACCGGAGTGGCTATTACAACGGCATCTATTTCGGGATCGGAAATTATTTCATCCGCACAAGTATGAAAAGAAGATTCGGGAGACAGCTTCGGCAGTTCAGTCGATCTTTCCGGTCTTAAATCAGCAACAGCCTTCAGACAAACGCCGTTCATATTTGCGAAATTTCTGATCAGGTTAGTTCCCCAGTATCCGAATCCGATGATGCCGATGTTCATTTATTGGTACAAAAATTATTTGTTGAAGAAAAAAACATTAATGACAGGATTTTATGATTCACGTCTCTTTTTACTGCCGTAAGCAGCAATATTTACCATAAACTTACTAATCTATTATCTGTCTTCTTGTCTATTTTATAAAGAAATGGATTTAAGACAGGATATAAAAATGGGAAAAGATGAATTCCTTTAAATGAAATTATTCTAATTCTGCTTTGCTCCAAAAAATATTTTAACCCAAATTGTTCATTAGAAATCTTGAAATGCTGCAAACGCAAAGTACGCAAAGGATTTCGCAACGTGTACAAAGAATTTTTTCTTACATTCTATTTTATTAGCAATTGCTTTGTGTCTTTGTGACTTCGTGGTAAATTAAATATTATAATGAAAAATCTGGGTTTAATTCATTATAGAGCACACAATTCTCAAATCCCTGATAATCTCTCAATTAAAGAACTTCTGCAATTTTTACTAAAAAAACTAGAATGTTCTGTTAAGAACGGTGATACATAGTTTACCTTCCGGTTTTAATATTCTTACAAATTCCTTAACTGCTTCAAATGGATCCGGTGTATGTTCAATTAATTTGTATTTTTTTATGTTATTGAATTCGTCTTCAAAAATTAATGAATTTCTTAATTGAATCAGTACTCTTCCAGAATTAAAATGTAAAATTAAAAAATATATTATAATAAATCACTTTAAATAAACGACATACAGCTTTTCTCCGTTCTTGTTAGCAAAAACTTCTTTGTATGTTAAATTTGGTTTATTTGTAAATCCTTTCAACTTTTCTTCAAAATCGTTAAAATTTGCATCATCGAAACTGTGAAAAACTAATGAATCCGAATTAATTAGTCTATTCTTAAGTTCTGGGTTCTGATTAATGTAGATGAAATCCTTCATCCATCTTTGAAAATATACATAATTTGGATACTTATTACTTAAAATTGAAAGGTAGTTTCTTCTTGGTTCAGGTGAATTGTTTAAACCATGGTAAAATGCAGTTGGTATACTAGAAGTAAAGTCGCTGGAAACTACAATTGTATTGGGATAATTATCCTTCAGGTATTCTATTACTTTATAGGATTCCATTTTTTGTGAAGTAAAAAAAGAAATAGTTTTTTTAAAGTTTTTAATTTGAGGATAAGTGAAAACTATAGAAATGATAAACAAATATGAATATCTACCAAACTTAAAATTTCTGGGGAATAAATCATAAAAGATAGAATTAACTGAGAACAAACCAATTACAGAAAACATCACACCAGGTAATAAGTAATACATTTCTATTTGTTTTATCACGAGTAGAATATATAGGGACATTATTATAAAAATAGCTGTCAATAATATTGAATATTTATTATTTCGTATTTGAATTCTAAATTTTGGAATTAATTGCAGTAATAAAGTTGCTGATATTAATAAATAAATAATAGAAAAAAAGAAAAATGTTCTAAAAATTTTCTCAAAAGATGGAATGGCTCTGTTGAAATCAATAAAATTTGAAGGACCGGCACCATATTTCCCGCTGTGTATTATATTGTTGATTACAAATCCCCAAATCTGACTAGTACCGGCAGTTATTGAAAAAAATAATATGCAAAATGTTAAAATTGAAATTAAGACAAAATAAATTTTATGTACAAACCTTTTAATTAACAAAAAAGGTATTATAAATATGGGTAGATTTGATATAAGGTTAGCAACCAGTAAACCACAGATAATTCCATAAAGGATTATATAATAAAATTTTCTTTTCTCCGTAATAATCTCTTCATTCAAAAAACTTATGGTTATGGTTAAAAGAACTAAAATCAATATAATATTAGTAGCATGAACTGGATTGTTAACTAAAACATTAAAGCTTATAACTGTGATAAATGGAGTGAGTTGAAGAAAAATTGCAGCAAATATGTTTCCAATCTTTTCATATGTTATTCTACCCAGGAAATACAAAGTAAAAGATGTTAAAAAAGCAAAAACTAAATTGATTCGATTTAAATAAAACTCTGGCCTATTAAACGTATCTAAAACAATATTTGAATCATTACCCTGAAATAAATGAAATAATTTAATTGCACCTGCTGAGATCAATTGGGGAACAATTCCAGGATGTTGAGTATATCCGGGTTCTTCTAATTGAACAATATTCAGTGATGCCAATAAATACTTGTAAGAACCATCATAATTAAAATATAAAAAATATTCACCTATTGAATCTTTGAAAATTATATTTAAAATAAACAGCAGAACTGGTAAAATAAAAAGTGATACAAGTAATAATTTTTTTTTCATTTTTTTTATCGGAGCAAATTTTGTTAAGGATTAGATATACTTCATAAACTTGACTTCCATATTCTAACCTTCTTTTAGTATGAAAATAGCTGATTTCGTCATTCTGTATTGATTCAGCTGAAAATGGAATTTATAAAAAATAATTTGGCAGATTTGGCTTTCATTTTTTTCACTGTATAAGTGTCTGATTTAATGGCTGCGGCTAATTTGTTTCCCTGTCAGCAATTCTTTCTTCAATATCTATTCATCAGGAAATCAGCACTGGTGTAAAAGGCAGTTTCGGTCGACAGTTTCGGCAACTCGGCTGATCTTTACGGTCTTAAATCAGCAACAGACTTCAGACATACGGAGTTTATATTAGCAAAATTTCTGATTAAGTTCGTTCCCCAGTATCCGAAACCGATGATGCCTATGTTCATTTAAAATAATTTAATTTTACTTAGAGGTTAAAGAAAATATGATTCAAACGAAGTATAAATGGTTAATAAACAAATCCAAAATATTGAACATAATGAGGAAGGAGAAATTATTTTGCTTAACAAATTTATTGATCGAATTAGTTAATTTAAGAATTTGAGATAATATAATTGCATAAGATAATGTATTCAACTTATAAATAATAGAATGAGATAAGAAAAGAGAAGGGTTCACTTAGAATTTCTTAGAATTCAGAAATTAGATATTCAATTCAATTGAAACTCTAAGCATATTCAGCTATTTTTCCAACTTAAGGAATCTTTTCACCAGTTTTAAATTTTATTTAACATCCATATTAATACAGATACTCTAAATATCTCATCATCTCAACCTCTTACCCAGTCCAAAGAAAAAGTCATTCAGCAAATGAATGAATTAGCTGAGAATCGTGACAATTGGATAAAAAAAAATAAATATTACTATGAAAATTTACTAAATTTTCTAAAGTTTAATATTTCTGAAGGAAGCAGTGTTATTGAAATAGGATGCGGAACAGGATACATTCTTAATAGTCTTAGTCCTTCAAGGGGTGTAGGAATAGATATTTCTCCCGGGATGATTGAAGTCGCGAAAGAAAAATATCCGCAATATGATTTTTATTTAATGGATGTTGAGAATATTACTATTGAAGAAAAGTTTGATTTTGTTATAATCTCAGATACAATTGGATATATCGAAGATGTACAGAGATCATTTAACCATATAAAAAAATTATGCAATGATGATACAAGAATAATAATTACATACTTTAATTTTTTGTGGCTTCCAGTTTTGAATCTTGCTGAAACATTAAGATTAAAAATGCCCCAGGTGAAAAACAACTGGCTGGATATTATGGATATTTCAAATCTTCTGAGTCTGACGGGTTATGATATAATCAGAGCAGGAAGAAAATTTATTATGCCTGTTTATATACCTCTATTTTCACAATTCATAAATAAATTTGTTGCTAATCTGCCCGTAGTAAATAAATTATGTCTTACGAAATTTATCATTGCAAAAAAGTCAGAGCTAGATAATTCTCCTGATACTGTAAGCGTGATAGTTCCAGCAAGAAATGAAAAAGGAAACATTGAACAGATTGTAAAACGAATTCCTCAAATGGGAAAGCATACCGAAATAATTTTTGTAGAAGGAAATTCAACAGATAATACTTATGATGAAATTAAACTTATATGTGATAAATACTCCGCTGAATACGATCTCAAGTATGCAAAGCAGGATGGAAAAGGAAAAGCTGATGCAGTGAGGAAGGGTTTTGATATGGCTAGTTGCAGGATACTCATGATACTTGATGCTGATATGACAGTCCCTCCTGAAGATCTTCTTAAGTTCTATGAAGCAATACATTCAGGGAAAGGAGAATTTATTAACGGTTCGAGATTAGTTTATCCAATGGAGAAAGACGCAATGCGAACACTGAATATTATGGGAAATAAATTCTTTTCTATGATGTTCACCTGGATACTAAGTCAAAGAATAAAAGATACATTATGCGGAACAAAGGTTCTTACAAAGGAAAATTATGAAAATCTCAAGGAAGCAAAAAAATTTCTCGGTGACTTCGATCCCTTTGGTGATTTTGATCTTATATTGGGAGCATCGAAATTAAACTTAAAATTTGCTGAGATACCTGTCAGATATAAGGCGAGGATATACGGATCAACAAACATATCAAGATTCAAACACGGGTGGATGCTTTTGCAAATTACTTTTTTTGCAATGAGAAAATTTAAGTTCACGTGAATCGTGAAACGTCAAACGTGAATCGTGAAACGTCAAACGTGAATCGTGAAACGTCAAACGTGAATCGTCAAACAACTATTAACTATTAACTATCAACTATCAACTGTCAACTGTCAATTAGCGAATGGAAAATATTTTAGAGAAGCATAAGGAAATTTGGGAAAAGAAGAAAATTCTGAGAGTAATCTATGAAGAGTGGTACAAAAAAATTATTGACAATTTAAGTAAAGTTAGTGGAAAAACAGTTGAGCTTGGAGCCGGCAGCGGGAATTTTAAAGATTATATGCCCGATGTAATATCGGCGGACATAGATAAATGTGATTGGCTTGATATGTGCTTTGATGCTCATAATATGCCTTTTGAAAATGAAAGTCTATCAAACATTGTAATGATAGATGTTCTGCATCATCTTTATAATCCTGTTAAATTTTTGGAAGAAGCTTCCAGAGTTCTGAAAAAAGACGGCAGGGTAATAATGTTAGAACCATTTCCCTCTCCCTTTTCTCTTATGATTTACAAAAAATTTCATCCCGAACCATTTGTTTTTAATGTAGATTATTTTTCTAAAATTGATATACAGGATAAAGATCCATGGGATTCAAACCAGGCAATTCCGTATCTCATTTTTTTTAAACATCAGGACAAATTTAGAAAATATTTTGGTGAAAAATTCAATATAAAAGAGAAAGAAAAATTGAGTTTTGTTTTATATCCTGCATCAGGAGGATTTGAAAACAAGGCATTGATATCAGAACATTTCATTCCAGTATTTAAAGGAATTGAGTCTTTGTTATCACCTTTTAAATCTCTTCTTGCTTTCAGATGTTTTATAATCCTGGAAAAAATTAGTTAACTTATTCATTTGGCGAATTATTAAATTTGCTGTTTCCCAAAAAATATCTGGAAGATTTATTGGCTTATACTTCACGTTTAATTTTTGGTGCAATATTTTCGAAATACTAGATAAAGTTAATCCTTAGTGTGATAAAATAAAAGTAACGGACTTCAGACAGACACCGTTCATATTAGCAAAATTTCTGATTAAGTTCGTTCCCCAGTATCCGAAACCGATGATGCCGACGTTCATTTAATTTGGGATTTCAGGTTAGTTTTTTAATAACAAGATTGTTTCATATAAAACAGTATTATTTATTTTGTGGGTAAATTAAGATAAAGAGAAATGAATATCACGGAATATTTTTTAACGCAGTTATGGATTGTTATGGATTTATCAATGCTATCCATATTGTTTTCAAAATTTCAAATAATACTTAAATTCATCATAATGATGTAACTTATACTGTCTGTTTAAATTGTATCAATTCTGTTTAAATTAGTGAAAACATTTTTTAATCGTGACCATTAATGAAATTCGTGGACATTCAACTTTCCAATTTGTTAATGTTTTACACTTAGAATGTAATCGGAATACATTAAAAGCCACAAAGAAAATTTCTTGTTTTAGGCATGGCATTTCAGTCGGATTTCTAAAATTATAAAAATATAAGATTGGAGTCAAATAATAAGCAATGCTACCGATTCCTGCTCAAAATTGTTCAAAATATCATAACGGTATAAAAATTGAACATTTTATTGATGATAAAAATTTTAAATTTTAAATATGGACAGAATTAATTCAAATTCAGATCAACGGAAACCAATTCAGAACAAGGTCATTTTAGTCGGTGCATTTCACGAGATAATAGAGCTGGCAGAAGACAACGGGCTTGAAATTGTTGGAATAATAGATAATGGAAAAAGTGGTAATTACAGAAATTATAATATATTATCTGGCGATGCAGGTGCCTTGAATTTACCGGACGCATACAAAAAAATTCCAATTTTGATAACTCCTGATACTCCATTAACCAGGAAAAAACTCCACTTATATTATAATGAGACTGGCTTCATTTTTTCTTCGCTAATTTCCAATAATACCTCAAT
Source organism: uncultured Ignavibacteriaceae bacterium (assembly GCA_964399995.1). GTDB lineage: Bacteria > Bacteroidota > Ignavibacteria > Tepidaquicellales > Tepidaquicellaceae > JAGPCH01. The sequence continues at coordinate 11,380 of CAYNTN010000060.1, read as the reverse complement.
ATCAAAAAGTGCAGTTATCGGAAAAGGATCAATCATTCAATCAGGGGTTAATGTTTCTGCTGATAGTAAAATCGGAATGTTTGTAAAATTAAATACTATGTGCAATATTATGCATGATTCGATAATTGGTGATTATACAACAATAGCACCTAATGCTGTAATACTGGGTAATGTTAAAGTAGGCGAATTATGTTATATTGGATCAAACGCTACTATATTGCCTAATATCTGCATTTGTGAAAATGTAGAAATTGGCGCAGGTGCGGTAGTAACAAGAAGTATTGAGGTAAAAGGGATATATGCAGGTGTTCCTGCAAAGTTATTAAAAGCTGTCTAAGGTGTTTTCCTTTGGTTGGTTAGTAGTTTCTTGAAAGATCGGGACCGGATAAGAAATGTTTGATAAGGTAATGCTTATAAAATTTTAAATATGAAAGCGAAAAACTTTAATTGTAATAGAACACTAATCCAATCCGATTTTTTCTTCAATAAAATATCTTGGCCTGTTTTTTGTTTCCAGGAATATTTTCCCAATGTATTCACCAATTATCCCCAGAAAAAAAAGCTGAAGTCCGCCCGAAAATGTTATCAGCGAAATAATAGTCGGCCATCCTAAAACTCCAATATTGAAAAAAATTTTTTGCACCGCGACAACCAGTAAGTAAATAAAACTTAAAGATGCAATAAAGAAGCCGAGAGCAGATGCCAAACGTAACGGTTTAGTCGAGAATGAGAGCAAAAAATTTACTGCCATGTTCACTTGTCTCAGGAAGCTGTACTTTGTTTCACCCGCTTTCCTTTTGCCGGAAGTCACGATAACATGAGAAGTAGGATAATTAATAATGCTAATGAGACCTGTCATGTTTATTTCTCTTTCGCCAAAACTCAGGATGCTGTCAACAGTTTTTCTGCTCATTATTCTAAACATGCAGGTATTAAAATCGATTTTGTAATCCGACAGCCGGTTTAAAATTTTTATAAATGTTCGTGAAAAAAAATTCCTCAGACCGGATTCATTTTTCATTTCTTTTATTCCATAAACGACATCATACCCCAGATTAAATTTTTCATAAAGCAATTTAATATCTTCCGGGTAATCCTGCAGATCTCCGTCCATAATTACAACTGCTTTTCCCTTGCTCGCATTCAGTCCGGCATGAACAGCAATATGCTGACCAAGACCGTTAGATAGTTTAATAGTCTTAATCCTAACGTCATTTTTATTTAATGTTTTTAAGATGTCTAAAGTATTATCCCGGTTTAGGTCTGTTACAAATATAACTTCAAACGTTAATCTCAACCCTGTAACAGTCATTACAATTCTCTTGACCAACTCCGGAATGTTGGCTTCTTCATCTCTAACTGGTATTACAATTGACAGCTCTGTCATGAATTAAACGCTTGCGTTGCTTAACGATTTTGTTGTTTCAAGTATTTCGCTTAACCGTTCGCTCATATACCTGATATCGTCTTTGCTTAGATTTGCATGCATCGGCATCGTGATTAAATTATCTGCGATATAATCAGTAGCAGGGAGATCCAGATAGAAATCCTTGTAAAATGAGAATCTGTGAACGGCCGGATAATGTACGCTGGTTTGTATGCCGGCTTTACCGAGTTTATCTCTTACAAGGTCTCTTCTTTCATGGTCGGAGTTTTTAAGGACAATCGGAAAGATATAGTTCGAGGAGAATTGCTTATATTCTGCAAATGGTATTATAATTTCATCTAGTCGGGCTAATTCACTGAGATATGTTTCTCTGACATCAGCCCGCTTTTTTAAATCATGGGAAATTTTATCCAGCTGAACGATTCCGATCGATGCCCTTATATCGTCCATTCTGTAATTATATCCGGAATCAACAACATCATACGAGGTGCTGTGTCCTTTTGCCCTTTCATAGGACAAGGATGTCATACCGTGCGATCGCAGTAATTTTGCCTTTGCATAAAGTTCGGAATGACCGGTAACTAACATTCCTCCTTCTCCGGTGCTTATGTTTTTATTTGAAAAAAAACTAAAGCATCCAATGTCCCCGATTGTCCCGAGTTTTTTCAAAGCTCCGTCACTTCCGGAATAATCAGACAACGGACCGTGACAGGCATCTTCAATTACTTTTAAATTATTCTTCTCCGCAATTGCCATTATTCTATCCATGTCACATGCAAATCCGCCGTAATGCATTACTATTATTGCTTTTGTTTTAGGTGAAATTTTCTTTTCAATATCATCAGGATCGATAGTCAGATCTTCATAGCTTTTAATATCGGCGAACACGGGATTTGCGTTTACATACCTTACTGCATTCACTGTTGCAACAAAAGTAAGCGACGGACAAATTACTTCATCGCCTTTTTTAATGTTAAGCAGTTTCATGGCAAGATGCAATGCAACTGTACAATTCGAAAGTGCAAGAGCATGTTTGACATTCAGCATCGAAGCAAATTTATTTTCAAACTCATTCGTTTTTGGTCCGGTTGAAATCCATTTAGATTTCAATGTTTCTAAAACCGCATTTTCTTCGGCTTCATCGAAGTTTAAATCAAACAAAGGAATTTTATAATCCATATATATTATTTTTATTTTGTATCAATACTAAATATTAAAATTAACAGTTGTTCGGAAGCGGTGTTGGGAACGGGCTTACATTTAATTCCTCAAAAGATTAAAATTGAATCAGGCTAATTAGCATCCTGAAAATGTTCACTATAAATTTCCTGCGCCTTTTCATAATCGTTAAGCCGTCCAATATCCAGCCAGTATTCTTTTAATTCATATTTAGTGACAACTGAATTTTCACTTATCATTTTCAAAATCAGATTATCCATTCCGAAATATTCGTCTTCCGGGAAAAAATTAAATATTTCAGGTTTCATTACATAAATGCCTGCTAATATATACATTACAATGTTAGGCTTTTCCTGAATACCCGTCACCCTGTCGCCATCAAAATAAATGTTTCCGAATGCGAAAGGTGTGATTTCCTTTTTTATTGAAATTGTAAGCGGTGAATTTTGAACAAGCGCAAACTCATAAAGTTTTGAAAAATCAATCAGACTCAGAATATCCCCGTTCATTACAATGAATGGCTCGGTCAACCTATCTTTAAGCAATAAAAGAGGTCCGGCTGTTCCAAGCGGTTTTTGCTCCTGGCTGAAGGATAACTTCACACCATACCTTGATCCGTCACCAAAAAATCCTTCTATATAGTTGGATTTATAATTAGTTGCCAAAAATACTTCATCAAAACCGTGCTTCTTCAGTCTTTCAATTTGAATCTCAAGGACAGATTTCTCGCCAATTGGCAATAGGGGCTTTGGTATAACTTCGGTAAATGGCTTTAACCTGGAACCGAGACCGCCGGCAAGGATAACTGCTTTCATGATTTAATAATTTAAATTCCTAATTTAATTGAAAATGATCTATTCTGGGAATTTTTAAAGTGGGATTCAATCTACAAAATAAGCTTTTCAGAATCTATTCAAAATTTTGTGAGTTTTACATAAAAAATCATTGTTGTCCAAAACGTTTTCAGTTTATCGAATCATATTGAAACATATTGAGCATATCGAATTACAACGATTAATACAGACTCAACTGTAATTAAGATTTATTTCAAGATTTTTTTGATTACTATTTATAGTTATTTTGTTAAAAATTAATTTAACTGGAAAAATTTTGAAAAAAAAATTAAATAATTCAATGGAGCAGTCTCACAGACATATTTTAATAATTGGGGGAGCAGGTTATATAGGTTCTGTATTAACAAGAAAATTAATCTTAAAAGGATACAGAGTGAAAGTACTTGATAATTTGTTGTATGATAATAGTTCGTCAATTAGCGATTTAATGGAAGAAGACCTCTTTTCATTTATTTTCGGAAATTTTGGTGATGATAAAATTTTGGACAAATCACTTGAGAAAATTACAGATGTTATTTTACTTGCTGCACTCGTCGGAGACCCGATTTGTAAAAAATATCCTGACCTTGCTCGTAAAACAAATGTAGAATATTCAAAAAACTTACTTGAAAAAATGAAAGATAAGGGGATAAACAGATTCATATTCACCTCTACATGCAGCAATTACGGATTAAGAGGTGACGACACTCCAGCAAATGAAGAATCCGAATTGAATCCGCAGTCATTATATGCAGAAACGAAAGTTGAATTTGAGAAATACATTCTTGACAATTTGGATAAATTGGATTTTTCACCGACCATACTGCGGCTCTCTACTGCTTTCGGAATGTCAAACAGAATGAGATTTGATCTTACGATTTCAGAATTCACCAAAGATTTGGCTTTAGGAAAGGAATTGATTGTGTATGACGAGGATACCTGGCGTCCATATTGTAATGTTTCAGACATCTCAAATGCAATTATAAGCGTTCTTGAAGCGTCACGCGAAAAAGTTTACGGAGAAGTATTTAATGTCGGCAGTGACAATAATAATTATACAAAAAAGATGATTGTTGATTTGATCAATAAACAGCTCCCTGATACTAAGATTGAGTATAAGAAAGGCGGTTTTGATACAAGAAATTACAGAGTTTCATTTGATAAAGTAAACCGCATACTTAGTTTAAAAACAAGATTTACCGCAGAAGATTCAATAAGACAGATTATAAAAGCAATACAGAATAGAATATTTAGAGACATTGAGACCAGAAAGAATTTTTATGGAAATTATACAATTATTGATTGATCGAAAATAGAGAAGGAGAAAACATAGAGTAATTAAATGTGCCAATAAATAGAAATTTCTTTCTTCAAATCAGCAGGCCATAGAGAAAATTTCGTCTAAAATCATTGAACCAAGATCATTTGAATTAGAACAAACGAATCAGAATAAGTTACTTTAGGTTATTATTTTAAGTAGCGCTTTTTAAAAAAAATTTCAAAGTTCCTGACAGTAAGTCCCTGATACTAATCATCAATCTAATCTGACTAAATAAATCCTTTCACCATTAGCGTTTTTATAGATTTGAGTAAATTCAGTATTTGGTTTTTGAGTAAGTTCAATAAACTTTACTTTGAAATCATTAAAATTAGCTTCGTCAGCAGCAATATATATAATAGTGTCAGATTTGTCTAAAGTCTTTACCAAATCCACATTAACATTCATAAAGATCTTACTCCATTTCTGAAAATACAGTGATCTGGGATATCTTTCTTTTATTATTGAAAAATATTTCGATTCATCACCGGAATAAGGAAGACCAAGATAAAATGGAGTGGGATGACCTGTGACTAAACTTGTTGAGATAATTATTGCATTCTTATAGTTTTCATTTATGAAATTCAGTAATTCATAGGATTGTTTCTTTCGAAATACATACATATCTACTGATGACTTAAATGCCTTAGCCTGCGGAATAATCAGAGCAAAGAATAGTATATATAGAAACAAATATTTACTTAGCTTAAACAATTTTGGAATGAGTTCTGAAATTATCGAATTTATAATGAAGAAAACGGTAACTGTAAATAGAAGTCCAGGCATTACATAATAAGGCAAATGCGTTTTTATTTCGAGCATTATAAAAGCCGTCATTACTATAAATATTCCTATTAAAAAAATGAAATACCTATTTGATCTTATTCGGCTCTTAAATTTCGGAATGAACTGAATTAGTAAAATCACTATTGTTGCAATGTATGCTATACAAAATAATAAAAAATCTCTCATCAGTGAGTTAACCTGTTTCATTATTTGTGCCTGATCACTAAAATTTGACGGACCTTGCGTATAACTTTTACCGGAGGAAAAAATACTATCATAAAGCACAGCAAAAAATAAATTTTTTTGAGAGCTTATTATTAAAAATATGCTAAAAAAGACACATAATGACACTGTTATGAATAATGCCTTATAACGAAATTTTTTTATCAGTAAAAATGGAATTATCATTATAGGCAAAATTGAAATTTTATTTGCCAATCCTATTCCGCAAATAATTCCAAAAATAATGCAGTAGTAAATATTTTTTTTAACGCTAAAATCACTATCATGGATATAGCTGATTGCAGATGCTATAAGCAGCAAAATTACTATTATGGTGGTTGTTTCTAAAATATTCTGAGCAATCTGATAAATAATAAGAAATGCTACAAAAGGAGTAAATTGAAGGAAAAATGCGGCAAAGAAACTTCCAATCTTTCTGAATGCAACTACTCCAAGAATAAGTAAAGCTGTACACGTGAAAAGTGTAAATGTTAAATTGATTTGATATAAATAAAATTCAGGTCTGTCAAATATATCGATTACTATGTTGGGATTATTTCCTTGTAATAAGTGATTAATTTTTATTACAAATGCGGAAATTAATATTGGTATTGCTCCGGGATGTTGGAAAAAACCAGGACTTTTAAATTGCGTTAAATTTAAGGAAGCTAAAAGTAAACCATAAGGTCCGTCATAATTTGCACATAAAAAGAATTCACCTTTTGAATGATAAACAACTATTTCTAATACAAAAAGAAAAATTGGTAAAATCATTAAACCAATAAACAGAAAAATCTTTTTAGACATTTACTAGAGATTGCTAGGGGTGTGTTAAATATTTTTACTAATTAATTAATTAATTAAAAATAGAAAAATTTATATAGTTATTCAACATAATACTACTCACAAATGTTTTCAGCTGTTTTCAGTGTTAACAGTGTATCCAGTTGTAAACAGTATAAACAGTCAGATATTAATTGTATTTTGAAGTTTCGTTGCAAAAGATGTATTTTGATTCAATTATAATTTTTAAAATTTAATAGATTTTTAAATGAGGTAATTTTCATTAAAATTTCTTTTCTTGATTGAGTCTTTTTTCAATATTAACCTAGTAAATCGTAAATCATAATTTACTCTCACATCACCATAAAAACTTTTTAAGTGAATATAAAAAGACTGTGTATATTATTAATATTACTTTTAACCACAAACCCGGGCTTTTCACAAATTGGTAACTTGGTTTTTATATCCAATGCACCCGATACTGTTTGTAAACCCCCTACATTGTTAGTACCCACTGAAGGAGCCACAGGAGAAATTCAGTCTCCCACTCTGACATGGAGTAAAATAACCAATGCTACAGGGTATATAATTCAGATCACAAATTATGTAGACTTTTCATTTGTATTGATTACTTATAGTCATGCAGATACATTTAAGAAAGTAGATATCCTCCTTGATGAAGGTTCAAAGTGGTACTGGAGGGTTAATGCATATAATGTTTCAGATACGAGTGACTGGAGCTCTATCTTTACGTTTACAGTGACAGAAGGAATAAAACTAGCAAGAACATACTTTGTAGATGCAAACAATGGTAAGGATGAGTACAGTGGTAGGACTATGGATAAGCCCTGGAAGACACTATCAAAAGTAAATAAAATATCATTTATACCCGGAGATACAATTTTATTTAGGGGAGGAGACACATTTACAGGACAGATAAAACACTTTTATACACATGATGACACTGTTGATGCAATAATATATGGATCATATGGGACTGGAAAGGGAAAGATTAGACTAGGAACAAGTGATACAGCCGGAATATGGGTTCAATTCACAAAACATGTAAAAATAAAGATTACTAACCTTATAGTTGAAGGTTTGTATCACCCGCTTAGTGAGTCAGGCGGATCAAATTTTCAACAAGGGATTTTTGTAAGAACTTATGGGAGTCCTATCTTTCCACTGGATTCTAACCATATATCAAAAGTAACTATAAGCCACTGTGAAGTATATAAAGTTAGAAACAGCGGAATCAGGATTGTGGTAACTGATTACGGAAGGACAGTAACATGCCATATCGATTCAAATCTTGTATATGACTGTGGAGCTGGACCGGGAATATATATGGTGTTTAATTGGCTGAGCAACTCTCGAATATACGGTAATACTGTAAGAGATATATTTGGAATTAAATCAAGACAATATGTAACAGGAATAGCAACCGATCTCTGTAAAGGTGTTACGGTACAAGAAAACTTAGTTTACAATATTGGAGCAAATTCTGCCTGGTCAGGATTAGGGATAGTGACAGGAGCATCAAAGAATATAAAAGTGATTCGTAACGAGATATACGGTATAATTAATATTTCACATACAGACGGAGAAGCTATTGACTTTGAAAATGGCTCAGACAGCTGTCTTGCAGAATTCAATTATATACATGACACTCAAGGACAGGGAATTTTATTATCAGGTAACACTTCAAAGAATTCAATCATTAGAAACTATCTCACTTATGTTACTGAAAGAGGATCTATTGACTCGGGTACTTGTGATTATAATGTCATCCGATACAATCTTATAAAAAACTGGGGTATACACCCGAAGATAAAAGGATTTCCCGGGTTAAACGTAGTCATAGGTGCAGACTATCCCGTTGGTTATCCGCCAGGAAGAAATAATGAGGTTTACAACAACACATTAATAAATACTAAAACTTCGCGTGCAGGTAATGTTGGAATTAATTTTACGGGGCATAGTCATTCAACAAAGATATTTAACAATATAATAATAGGTAATTCAATTGCATTCTTTTGGACAGATAGCAAGTCTACTAAAAAAAATACAATAGTGCAAAATAATGTGTACTGGAACTTTGCAAAAATTGATATAATGCTTCAAACAGGTAAAGTATACACTGATTTAATAGAATGGAGCTTAATAACTGGATACGATACCAATCATTATAAACAAAATCCATTACTTGCAGATGCTTTTAATACTGTTGGAGATACTCTCAACAATGCAGGATTAATACAAACACTTTCTAAGTATGTACCAATTGACGGATCTATTGCGCGTGAAAATGGTCTATCGTTGCCTATTTATACACAAAATGAACCAATATCAGATATTCGTGGATTACCTTTTCAAACAAATGGTCGTACATGGATAGGAGCTTTTACTGACACAAGTAGCATTCAGATAAAAAAATAGTTAATAATTCTGATATCAAGTTATATCAAATTATACTACGTTATAATCACGTTATAATCACGTTATAATCACGTTATAATCACGTAATATCTCTTCAGTAAACTACAAAAAAATTTCTCGCAGATATACGCAGACTATCATCCACAAATATTCGCAGATTGCAATTTCTGAACAACTTTTTCTGCATTAATCTACGCCAATCATCTGCGATCATTTGCGAGAAAAAATGTCGTATACAAGTTATTTCAAGTTATATCTTTTTATCACATCCGTCCAAAACGTTTTTGAAACAGTTTTCTTTTGAAAAAAATTAATTGAAAAAAATCTTGAAAATTTAACATTGATTGACAAACCCCTCCCACCCTCCCAAACCCTCCCCTTTGGAAGAGACCGTCTCAAAACTACCTTTTACCACGAAGACTCAAAGACTCTAAGAAAAATTTATTTGATTTTGTTCTGCTTTGAGCCTTCGAGACTTGTGGTAAAAATTCTTTGAGGGTTTTGAGACACTCTCGGAAAAAGGTGAGGGCAGGGTGAGGGCAGGGTGAGGGCAGGGTGGGGTTGTTTCAAGATTAGAAAAGTTTTGTAGCTTCACTGCACTTAATTCAAATTATTTACAAAATTGAAAAATGTTTTGGAAAGCACTGTCTTTTTATATCTTTCACTAAATTTTATATAATTGAAATTATATTCATAAAAACGTATTTTGTATAAAAAAAAAAGGAGTAAAATGTTTTTTAGTAAAAAAACTATTATACAGTTTTTTATAGCTGTTATAATTTTATTAATACCGATGATTGTTGGTGCTGTTAACATAACTCAAACGGTAAACTTGAAAAATAATGGGTCAGGAACAATGACTTACATTTATATGGAAAAAGAAACAATTGTAAAAGAAAAAAATTTTATGATTGGAAACCTTCCTTTTACAAAAGAGAAAATTACTGAATACTTTAAGGCCCCGGGCACATATATTCAGCAAATAAGAATAGAAAAAAACCAAAATGATAATTCTCTTACACAAGTAATCGTCAATATTGGCTTTAATGACTTCAACAAATTAGGTGAGGCAAAAGCATTTGCTAACGAGCAAGTGAAATATTCTGGAAATGATTTTCAAATTACAATTAGACCGGATTTTATAAAAACAAATTCATTAAATCAGATTTACTTTATTTTAATTCCTGAAAGTAAAATTTTATCTTCTAATGGGAAAGTAGACGATAAGGGTTCTTCTTTATTCGTATCTAAGGAATTTTTAACAGGGAAATCAGATGTTAATTTTAAAGCAACATTGGAATCCGATGGAAAAACCTCCGGTTCTAATTCCAGTGAAGGCAGTGAAAAATCCTGCGGACTCTTCGGTCTTGAATTTCCAGTTGTTTTTTTGTTAGGCTCAATGTTGTTATTTAGCAGAAGAAATAAATTCAAAAAATAGATAAGTTTTAAAAATGTAAAAAATGCCTCACTCGATAAAATTGAGTGGGGTATTTTTATTGACAATTTATGATCATAAATTTTATCAAAGATTCCATTCTGAAGTTTTTCGGATATTTCGGTTACGAAATTCGCAAGATACCCCCCAAGAAAACTCCTTCTGAAGAAGAATATAAACTGTTTCTTGAATTTGATTACTCGCCGGCTACAATAAACCGTCCGATCGGGGATCTAAATACTTTTTTTCGGGACATAAGAGAAAGAGGCTTTGACTGCAAATATGTGCTGGATATAGGATCAAACAAAACTCAGTGGAGCAGACTGCTGAAAAAAGCTTTTCCTGACGCAGTATTCTTCTTAATCGATCCTATAATCGAGATGAAAGATTACCTGGACAAGTTTTGCGATGAGAGCAAAGGATCCGAATATATGATAACGGCTGTTGGATCTGCTCCGGGGAAGAAAACACTGACTTTATCGGGAGATTTTTATGAAGGCTCAACTTTAATTTACAATGAATTCCCGGGTCTGAAAAAGAACAACAGGCAAAGAGAAGCCGATATAGTCACAATAGATTCGCTCATTGAAAATAAAAAGCTTAAGAGAATTCCGGATATAGTAAAAATTGATGTTCAGGGATTTGAACTTGAGGTACTGAAAGGGAGTGAACTTTTATTTGGGAAGACTGATCTGTTTATAATAGAAGTTTCGCTTTTCAAGTTTAATGAATTTGCTCCTGTTATTCTTGATGTCATAAAATTCATGGCAGATAGAAACTATACAATCTATGACATCCCCGGATTTTTAAGAAGACCTTTAGACGGCGCTCTGGGACAACTCGACGTGGGCTTCGTCAGAAACGGGTCACATTTGAAAAGTTCAAATAAGTGGGCGAAATAAACGTGAATCGTCAATCGTGAATCGTCAATCGTCAATACCTAATACCTCATATCTCATATCTCATATCTCATATCTCATATCTCATATCTCATATCT
>CAYNTN010000059.1:0-27776 GCA_964399995.1 uncultured Ignavibacteriaceae bacterium | reverse complement strand
TATTAAATAACTTTTTTGGCTCTTCTCAGACTAATAGTCTGAGCTACTCTACTAATTTTCTTACCATTTTGAGCAGAATTTAACTTGTGACTGAGTAATTCTTAATTCTTAACGTTCCTACAATTGATTAACAAATAAATATTGCAATTGTCTTATAGTCTTTATAATTTACCTTAAATCAAATTAATAATTACCGAATGAATAATTTTTTAAGAAACAGATTGCTGCATTCATTCATTATCCTGATTCTAATTTTTATATCTGTTACCGGAAGTGATTGTAATGAAGCTTTAGAGAACAATGTTACCCCTCCTCCTGAGTTATTAGGTGAATGGAAACTGGCATCACAGACAGGGGCTTTGCAGGATATCTGTCCGGATGAAGTCGTAAACTTCCAGACTTCAAACATAGCTGTCCTGACCTGTCCCGGAGCTTCTTCAATTTCCAGGGATTTTATATTTGATAATGACATACTCACATATACTCAAACCTCAATCGAATACGACGTAGAAATTTCCAACAATAATACGGAGCTTGCGCTTTACGGCAGGAATGTATCGCGAAATCTTTTTTATGAAAAAATAATAACGTCGGTAAAACCTCAATCAGTAAATGAAAAAACAGAACTTAACAATTCATCCGAATTAAAAAAATAATATGAAACGATTATTTACTATTTTAATATTGCTTTCAATAATTTCAGTTATTACAGGTCATTCTCCGGAAAGCGAAGTATCAAATAGCCTTGAAAATTTATATAAAAATAATCCGGGCTTGGGTGGAAATAAAATATCGCGGGTTATTTCCGAAATCAAACAGTCCGCCGGCTTAAAGGAAATAAATATATTTGAATTCCAAAAAGATGCTGCTCAAAATGATCAGACATCTTCATTTGTAAAGAAAGCAACTATTCTGAAGCTTGACCGTGTATCTGTTTCAAAATTATTAAAAAATAAGGAAAAAAATATTATACTCGGAATCCCGGTTTCCGGAGATAATATATTGCAGCTTGAACTCACCGAATCTTTTCCTCTTTCAGAAGATTTTGTACTGATTAATAAAAGCAAATCAGACGAAAAAACGGAAACTCTTTCTTCCGGTCTGCACTATCGAGGTATTATTAAAGGAAAGGAAAATTCCACGGCTGCTGTAAGCATATTCGGGAATTTTGTCATGGGATTAATTTCCGATGAAACCGGTAATTATGTCTTAGGCTCAATTAAAAATTCTGATAATACTTATTCAGATAATTACATTTTTTACAATGATGCCGACTTAACTGAAATAAGTAGTTTTAAATGCGGTGTTGATGACGATGAGGAAAAATTCATAATACCGTACAGTGAGCTTAATAAAAATTTGAATTTGCCTGTACCGTCTGATAATCCGCTGAGGCTTCCGGTTAAAGTATATTTCGAAACTGATTTTCTGTTGTATCAGCAAGCCGGTGGAAATGTAGATACGCTTGTAAGTTTTGTATCGGGACTTTTTAATCAAGTAGCGTTAATCTATCAGAATGAATCCATTCCTTTTGAAATTTCGGGATTCGGATACTGGACCAGTCAGGACCCGTATGCTTTGATGAACGATTCTTATGAAATCCTTACAACCTTTGGGGGTAATAGCCGGGATGATTTTGAAGGCAACATTGCTCACCTGCTTTCAACAAGAAATGCAGGTCTCGGCGGTATTGCATGGATAAGAGTCTTATGTTATGAATTTAACCCTGCTGATTCTTCAGGTAGATTTGCTTTTAGCAATATTGAACCGGGCTACAATCCATATCCTGCCTATTCATGGAGTGTGAATGTTGTAACTCATGAAATGGGTCACAGTTTAGGCTCGAGACATACTCATGCATGCGTCTGGCCGGTGAATGGAAATATTCAGGCGATAGATTCATGTTATTATTCCGAAGGCGGATGTTTTTCCGATAGTCAGATTCGACCGAGAGTCGGTACGATTATGAGCTATTGTCACCTCTGGCCGGTGAATCAGGGCGGTGGTGTAAATCTTGCCTTTGGCTTCGGTCCGCTTCCGGGTGATACAATCAGGTTGCGTTATGCACAGGCAAACTGTCTTGATCAATTATTAAATTCATCCGAACAGCCTTCTTCATTCAGTCTTAAACAAAATTTTCCGAATCCTTTTAATCCCGTTACAACTATCACATTTGCTTTGCCTGTTGATTCGAAAATTAATCTTAAAGTTTATGATGTGACGGGTAAGCTGGTTGCGAATATTATTCAGAATGAATTTTATGCAACCGGATTTTATGATGTCGAATTTAATTCTGAAAATTTCAATCTCTCAAGCGGAATATACTTTTATTCGCTTGAGTCGGAGGGAACGCTGATAGATACGAAGCGGATGGTCCTTATAAAGTGAGTGTGTGGAGTGTGTGGAGTGTGTGGAGTGTATGAAGTGTATGGAGTGTATGGAGTGATGGAGTGTATAGAGTGTATGGAGTGTATGGAATGTATGGAGTGTATGGAGTGATGGAGTGTATAGAGTGTATAGAGTGTATGGAGTGTATGGAGTGTATGGAGTGTGTGGAGTGTGTGGAGTGTATGAAGTGTATGGAGTGTATGGAGTGATGGAGTGTATGGAATGTATGGAGTGATGGAGTGTATGGAGTGTATGGAGTGTATGGAGTGTATGGAGTGTATGGAGTGTATAGAGTGTATGGAGTGTATGGAGTGTATGGAGTGTATGGAATGTATTGGAGTGTATGGAGTGTATAGAGTGTATAGAGTGTTTGGAGTGTATGGAGTGTATGAAGTGTATGGAGTGTATGGAGTGTGTGGAGTGTATGGTGTGATGAAGTGTATGGAGTGATGGAGTGTATGGAGTGTATAGAGTGTATGGAGTGTATGGAGTGTATAGAGTGTATAGAGTGTATAGAGTGTATAGAGTGTATGGAGTGTATGGAGTGTATGTGTTTGTTGTTGAACATCACTCCACACACTCAACTCACTCTACAAACTCAACTCACTCAACTTACTCAACTCACTCAACTTACTAAACTTACTTAACTTACTTAACTTAAATTTAATTATGTTAAAAAATATTTTTATGATCTGTCAGGTTTTAATACTGATGATTGGAATAGGATGTACGTCAAGTCAGGAACAGACATCATTCTCATTTGAAACAGGGAAATATAAATTTACAATGACTGACAGTGTTGGAAAAAAAGTTCTTGAAGGTACCATGAACATGAAAGCAAAAGTTAATAATGATATCTCCGGAACTTATGAAATTACGAATGTTTATCAGAAAGACTTTCCCGGGTTGAGTTCTATGAATGGCGAGTTTGCGGGAAACATTATTCCGGCGGAAAAAAAAGTGTTTATTAACACCAATCCGAAAATTGCCGACAGCAATGTATTCTGGAACATGACAATTAAAAAGAGCTCGGTATCGGGTGACTGGAATTATTCCGTTTTCAGAGGATCATCCTGGAAGGGAAAGATTAAAATTACCAAAATAAATTAGACTGATAACTCAGCTCATATTCACTGAGTATTTTATTTCCAATACAGATCAGATTTTATTTTTATATAAACAAAGCAGTAAAACTTACGAAGTGAACTGAAGAAAGAATCTCTGCAACGAATTCACCAAAAGTATAACAGAATGTATCGGTGAGCTCGCAGCTAATAATTTTATTAACCTAAACTAAAAAATTATGAAAAGGAAATCTTCTGCTCTTTGTTTTACCTTATTATTCACAATCCTATTTTTCTTCGATTTAAAAAACACGATTTCCTACCCGAGATTCTCCGCTTATACCGGAGACAAGTGCATGGACTGTCATGTCGATCCTACCGGAGGGACAATGAGAAACAGCGGTGGTATTGGATATGCCAAGAACAATCTCAATATGGAACTATTCAGAAAAATTGCAGGCAAGACTCAGTTCTCACCAAAAATTACAAACGCCATTTCGGTGGGAGGTGATGTAAGGGTTGCTCAAGTAGATAATCAGATTGAAGGCTCATCAAATTTCAATTCATTTCTTGCAATGCAGGGCGATCTCTACGTCAATGCGGAGCTTAACAAAATACTGAATGTTTTTTTAACTTCTGGGATTGAAATACCGGGAATAGAAACACAGTATGAAGTTTACGGTATGATTTCAAAGCTCCCTGCTAACACGTATTTTAAAGTCGGAGTTTATAAGCCTAACTTCGGAATTAAAATTGTAGAGCACCGGGCTTATCAGAGAAAATATTTATGGAATACCCCTTACAATACAAATACAGGATTCGAAGTTGGAATTTCTCCCGAGTGGTTTAATATGAACATCGGATTGTACAATCCCATAAATTCTGATTTTCTCGGACGCGATCCTCACAAAATGTTCGTAGGCAATACAGATTTTAACTTCGGTTTTAATAACAATAACTTCAACGTAAACGTCGGAGGCTCTTTCTTCAATAATCCGCACAATACATCTGATAGTGCTTTCACTACAACAATTACTGCTGTGAATCAGGGTTACGGAGGCTACACAAGGATTGGTGTAATGAAAAGAGTAGCATTTTTAGGCGAAATTGATTTTCAGGAATACACATCTGATTATCCGATGATCAGAAGCATGTTTGGTTTTGCAGAGCTCAACGTAATAGTAATCAAAGGATTTGAAGTCAGAAGTCAGTACGAGTATTATGATGTTAACAGAGATATTACCGGAGATCATGTGCAGAGGATAAGCGGCGGTCTTGCATTTTTTCCATTCTTTGGATTTGAAACTGAATTAATGCTGCGCTTTGCGATTGAAGATCCGGAAGAAAACAATGATGAGTTTCAATGGAATTTCCATTTTTATTTTTAGTTGAATGGATAATTAGTTGATTTGATATTTTTGGCAAAGTATTTCTAAAATTTTATTGGTTCTTTTATCCCTGAGTTACTTCGCACAAACTTTATTATTACAATAGAGTATTTATGCGAAGTGTCTCAGCGGGCACCCCTTAATCACTCAACGCACTCTACACACTCTATACACTCAACACACTCTTCACTTTCTCCATCAGCCATCTTTTCTCAATAAAATAAGTTTCATTTTCAATTTCATTCATCAGAATTTTTTTATTTGTTTCGCTGAATTTGTCCTTCAATTTCATGAGAGAGGTAAGATATTTAATGAAGCTCTTTCCTGTTTTAGTTAAGTATCCTATATTCGCAAATTTAGGATCATTGCTTTTTAGTTTTGTAAATAGATGTTTAAGAGAATCCATTTCGGAGTACAGTGACTCATCATATCCCAATTCATAGTAACATTTAATCCGTATGATTTTTATATCATTTCTGAACTGAGGAACATCGAGCATAATTTCCGAAGAATATTCCAGAGCTTTCTCAAAATCCTTCTCCGACAGCATGACGCATGATTTTGCATAATTTATAATATCCTGTCTGTGTTCGGGGATAAAGTATTCCGAATATTTTTTTATGAAATTAAGGATGCTTTTATTATCGCTAACGCGTCTGCAGGAGATAATGTAATTTCTGCAGAAGAAAATAGTCATGCAAGGTGTGTAGTTCAAAAATAAATTTTCCTTTAATAGCAGATTGTACATTTCATATTCATCATTAAAAAACTTTTCCGAATTCCTGGAAATATGATAATTATAAAAATAAAAAATGTAGCTAATGAATGTTCTCCTCTGATTGTCCGTAAAGTATTCTTTCCGCTCAATTAGCAGTTTTTTCAATTCAAGATAAGCTTTCTCATCGCTCTTATCCTTTATAATTCTGAAAGCAAAGTAAAAAGCATGAAAGAGAGTTTGATTTCTGTTCCCGGAATCGTGAAACATATTCAGAAAAATTTCGAGTATTGGTGAATCTTTAAATTCTCTTGTTATTGTTTTTTTTAGATCATAATTAATAAGAAGAATCTTATCCATGGAATTAATTATCAAATAAAATCCAAGGAGCAGTGAAGACTCAAGAGATTCTTCGAGCTGCTGAAAAGTATCAGGCTTATTACCAAGATTTTTATAATTGTATATCTCAATATCCGTTAGTGATTTATCCAGCAGCGAATATAAATCTCTGGTTCTGGAATTGTTGAATCTTTCAATAACCTTTCCCGATTTTAATTCAAAGAAATGATTCAGATTCCTGTTTCGAAGTTCAAGCTGCAGGCAGTGATTTCTGAATACATCAGTTTCATTAAACCTCTTTACAGTCAGATAATCCATGGCAAATTTAATTATCTCGGAAGTCATCCTTCTCAGCAGACCGTCATTGTATTTTTTCCCCGGATAAAGGCGGGCAAATAATTTTTCCTTCTTAATAAACTCTTCTTTAAAATCCGGATGATATTTTTTTAATATTCTGAAAAACTCTATGATAAACTTTCTGCACCTAAAGTAAGGAGAACTTATAAATTTATCAAACTCCTTAATCTCTTCTTTAGAGAATGTCCTTAGAATTTCAATTAACCTGGAATTTTTCATAGTTTAATTTGGTAACTCAATTGCTTCGATATAATTAAAAAATAAACACATTTAAGTAAAATACAAAGTTAATTCAATTTTATTTTGGTAACATTTAAACAAAACTTTCTTTGCTTTGAAATAAAATTGAATCTAATTTTGATACGAGGTTCACTGGAGAGAGTAAATATAAATTCCAAACACATTTTTTAGCGAAGCAATTTTAAAAATTTATTTTACTCTCTCCAAAGATGAAATAAATAAGTTGCTTCGCTTTTAATTTAGTTAAAAGTTGAAAGTTGAAATTTGAAAGTTATTTGCTAACAATTTCAATCTTTTGAGTTTAATTTATTTTACAATCAATAACTTACAACTTTAAATTTTCAACTCAACTTTCAAATAAACTTTCAACTTTCAACTTCCAACTTTCAACTTTCAACTTTCAACTTTTAACTCAATACTCAATATCAAAAAGTAAAGGAGATTCCAATGAAAACAAAAATATTATTTTTTTTAATTCTTAATTCCTCATTCTTAATTCTTAATTCTAAAGCACAGACGGTCTGGAATCAGGCGTGTTCATTCGCAGGGACGGCTTCAAGCTTTGTCGCAGCTCCGGGTTACAGTCAGCTGAATATTACCGGAAGTTTTACAATTGAGATGTGGGTCAATCCTGACAGCGCAGCATCGGGAGCGCAGATACTTCTGCAAAAAAGAGAAGTTGGAAATAATGTCGGATATACTTTATATCTGAGCAGCGGAAAAGTTGCGATTAGAACAAACTCATCGACACGGCTAATCGGTAAAACTGTAGTTCCGAATAATCAATGGACACACGTTGCCGGTACATATACGTCTTCGACCGGAGTATTCAGGGTTTTCATCAACGGAGTTCAGGATACAACTTCTACAATAGCAGGAGCAGCTCCTGTCTCAAATACAGATTCGCTGTTGATCGGCAGAGGCAGTAACAATCCTTTTAACGGAATGATGGATGAAATAAGGATCTGGAACAGAGATCTTAGTGCAACTGAGATTCTGATGATTATGAGATCTTCATTAGGTACTAATTCCGGAATCTACCAGGGGCTTGTGGCTTCATATACCTTTCAGAATTCAACCGGGTCCGGAACATTATTTTCACTGAATGACTTCAGCGGAAATAATTTAACGGCATTTAATAAAGGAGCATCTGCAGTTTCATTTGCAAATCAGCCGGGTAACACTATTTCAATTAATGATTGCTTGATGCTGGACGGAACCGGGGATTACTTAGCTGGACCGGATAATTCTGTTGTAAGTCCGACAGACGGCATAACAATCGAAGCATGGGTTTATCCGAAATCCTACAATGCAAATACAAGTGTGTATAGTACAATTGTCCATAAAGGAAATTCTTCCGGAACCGTAACTGATTATCGAATGGAAATAAATTTGAAAAAATTCAATTTCATTGTAAATGAAACTGCAATATTCGGATTAAGCACTTCGGGAGAATTTTTTCCCTTAAACAAATGGACTCACGTTGCGTTGTCCTATTCAGGTTCAGACGGATTTATACAGTTTATTCTTAACGGAGAAATAAGATGGGATGACACAAACTTCGTAGGCAACATTCATGATAATTCAGATTCGCTTTATATCGGAGGAACACCGAATCTTCAGTGCTTCGACGGATTAATTGATGAGGTCAGAATTACAAGTTCGGTTTTGCCATATGGCACGATATCAAATCAGGCATTCACATCAGTAAATGAAACGAATGATCCTTCCGGAGTAAATGCAGCTTACAATTTTGACGGAGGTTTGCTTCCAAATTCGGATAACGGACCGAGACTGTTTTTCAGAAATAATTCAAGGTTCAGTCATAATACATTTACTGGTAACTCTCCGGTCTCCCCGATGACATTTTCAACGGCTATAAATTTTGCAAAGGGGTTCTATCTTAGCAACAATGTCTCAAGAATTCCTAACACGGGGACAAGTGGTTTTATGATATCAGATACTATTGATGTCCCTCTCAGTGAGACAATTTCCGATGTAAATGTTTTTGTCGCATTGAATCATACTGATGAGGACAATCTGATCCTTTCATTAATATCACCATCCGGCACGGCTCTTACACTTTACAGTACCAGTTCGCTCATAAATAACAGCGATAATATAGTCACGATCTTTGATGACCAGGCAGATTCTGCACTGGGATCAAACAGATATGTCATGTATTCTCCAAGAATAAAACCTTTGAATAATATCAATAATATTTTTGCCGGATCAAATACTAAGGGCAAATGGAAGCTGAGAATACAGGATGCTGCGGCGAGTGATACGGGAACGCTTTACGGATGGGGGATTCAGTTTAATAATCATACAAAAAGAAAGAGTGTGCTTTCTCTCACTTCTCTGATGCAGGGATTCTATGATCCGAATTTTAATCTTTTGACCGAAGATACGATGCAGGTATTTGTCAGAGGTTCAGTTTCACCTTTCACAATACTTGATTCTTCCAAAGCCGTACTTGACTCATCCGGACATGCAGATTTTGTATTTAATAATGTTCCCGACGGACAGCCTGTATATCTTCAGCTGAAGCACAGAAACTCATTGGAGACCTGGAGCAGGAAACCTTCTTCAACAATTTTTGCAATTTTGAATTCAATTCATTTCCAGGCATTCACTTCTTTTCTGCAATATGATTTTACAAGCACAGCCTCAAGAGCGTTTGGAAACAATATGACGCAGGTAGATACCGGACCGAATAAATTTGCCATTTACAGCGGTGATGTGAATCAGGACGGGTTCATAAATCTGAGTGACGTCATCACCATCAGCAATGATGCAGGCTCGTTTACTTCAGGATACAAAGTCACTGATATTAACGGTGATAATCTTTCCGATCTTACGGATGTGATCATTGCTAATAATAACTCAACTAATTTTGTGAGTGTGATGAAGCCGTGAGACGTGAAACGTCAGACGTAAGACGTCAGATGTCAAACGTCAGATATGATAAAGCATGTATTTTATAAACTTTATGAACTTTATGAACTTTATAAAACTTTATGAACTTTATAAACTTTAAAAACTTTATGAACTTTTAACATTCAACTATTAAGCAAGACCTTTCAGTGATTAAATTCGTACTAACTCAAATTGAAAGTGAGCCCTTTGTTAATTTACAGAGGTTGGCGGGAATAAATGTTCAGGCTAATGGTCTTTGCTAACATCAAATTTTTGTTTTCAAACATCAATATACTCCACGGATGTACCAACGCGCTCCACAGCTGTACCAACGTGCTCCGCAGATGTACCAACGCGCTTTACAAATGTACCAACGCGCTTTACAAATGTACCAACGCGCTCCGCAGCTGTACCAACGCGCTTCACAAATGTACCGGCGTGCTCCGCAGCTGTACCAACGTGCTTCACAAATGTACCAACGCGCTCCGCAGCTGTACCAACGTGCTTCACAAATGTACCAACGCGCTCCGCAGATGTACCAACGCGCTTCACAAATGTACCAACGCACTCCGCAGATGTACCAACGCACTCTGCAGCTGTACCAACGCGCTCTGCAGATGTACCAACGCGCTCTGCAGATGTACCAACGCGCTCCGCAGATGTACCAACGCACTCTGCAGCTGTACCAACGTGCTTCACAGATGTACCACTGCGCTCCGCAGATGTTCTAATTAGAGATTAAAAATAGGCTTTTGGTGTGTTTGAGTGTGTATCGGGTGCTCCCGCACTAATACTTTCTCCCTGTAGTAAACCCTGAGAGAGAACTTTCAGCTGTTCTTCTGTGTCGTCAGGACTTTTGAGAATGTCCGAGAACCTGGTTTTTACCTCAAAGGCTCGAAGTCTCTAAGAATAAATGCTAAATATTTTTTCCTTTGAGCATTAAGTTCTTGGACAGATTCGAAAATCCTGACTCCACGGTTTTTTAAGGATTTGATTTGAGCTCAGTCGTTGAAGCCTTTAGAAGAGTAAATGTTTAGTTACAAGTTTCAAGTTAAGGAGTGGACGAAGAAGATATGAGATTCAATTATCAATGATCAATGTACAATAATCGAATATATTTTTTTTCGATTAATTTTAACTTCAAATATGATTTATTACACTAAGTATAAAATTATAACCGGTCAATAATTTTTATAGTTATAAAAGTATGTTTAGTATAAAATTAGCCGGTTCCTCTTCAATTGGGTATAGGTAGGTTTTAAGACTGCAATGATAACACAATAAACATTGTATACATTGAGAATTGAAAGGGAGAAAGTTTTTTACATTGAAATCGTAGTTCGGGTTTCTATTTTCTTAACAGTTAATTATTAGGAAACAAAGTAGAAAGCAAAAGTATCCAAGAACATTTATTTATTCTCGATTGGCAGCTAATGTCTAAATGCAATTAGATTTCTACTCGGTATCAGTTCTATAATTCATTTCGTTTAGTTGTTGTTTCTCATTATGTTGATTTCTGATTAAATAAGATTTTTACTCATAGTTTGTAAATGATGACGAGTTTTAGAACATACATCTAATAGATAAAAATTTTTTGATTAATTTCCCCAAACTTCATGAAAAAATCCCTATCACTTTTTTCAGTGATTTTTTGAAGAATTGATTTATAAATGAAGATCAATGAATTTTGAAGAACATTAACATACGGATAACTACAAATTGTCGCAATGTTTTCAAATTTTGATTGTGAAAAAATTAAAATATGCCCATTAAATCCCATATCATTAAGTCGGCTGAAAATCCACACTCTTTAAAGGAATTAAAAGAGTTGCATGAAGAATTTGTGAAAAGGGCTTCTGCATGTGTGAAAAAAAACAATTTCACACCTGAACTGATGAAGAAGGAAGAGTACTGCAGTATTGAAGACTTTGCAAGGTCATGTATTTCAACTCTTTTTCCTAAAGAGGGATTTATTAAAGTAATGAAGCTGAGTATTGAAGAAATAGAGTTAATGTCCGAAGAGGAAGTTGAAGCTCTGGTAAATTCAATTATCTGCAATAAGGTCAATCAGACAATATCAATGCTGGTTAAAAGTTATAATCTCGATTTTGGTTTCAGAAAAATCAGCAACACGTTAAATAATTTTTTAAACTGTAATAACGAAGGATTTTTAGAAAAATCTTTTATGGGTGTTATGTGGGTTTTTAATGTTGATGCAGCTTTGCTGGATAAAATGGAAAAACCTGTTCCAGAAGAAACCATTAGACGGTATCTTTCCGGAAGTAAATTAAAAAATTATGACATTCCGGAAGTCCTTAGAATTGTTTTTGAATTTCTTGATAATCAGGACGATTATTCAAAAGCCATTGAAAAAAATTTTCTGATTAAAATCATAGTTAACTTACTGTCTGAAAGAAAGAAGCATTTCGATTCGCTAGATTCAAATACAATAACATTTATAAATGACCCGACAGTATTAAGAGATACAATAATAGAATTCCTATTCGAAAATGAGCAATATAGAATTTTAAATAAAATTAAAAAAAACAATTTTTATTATTTTTATATGGGTGCGTTTGCTTCAATAAGTTGGGGACTTCCTCAAATTCCCTGTGAATTGGTATCAATAGAAGTAGAAAATCTGAAAATAAGAAGTAACCTAAAACACATTTTTGATATTGTGAATTCGAAAAAAGAGTTTTGCAATGCCGTAGAGTATAATCATCTTTTAAATATTTTAATGACATTGTATAAGAATTTTCTTTTATAATTTTTCTTGTAAAATGTAATATTGTAACATTAGAAACCAATAAAATGAAATTTATTAGTGACGACCGGATCCATCTTTTCATAATTAATCCTATCCTTCTGGATGAGAATGAAATTGAATTAATAAATGATAACATTGCTAAGAATGCTGGTTTTCGGGCATATATTTCCAATCTTAAAAGTTTTTATGCTGAATTGGCTGAGGAACAAATAAGTAATGTAATCGAACTTTACCCGGAAAGATTTATTTCTGATAATGAAATTCGGCTTGTTGCCCAACAAGAGAAGGTAAAGTCAAACATGAAATATGTAGGTTTTCATGCGTCTGCAAGCAAGATTGTCTTTACACGAATATTCCGGGATTATTCTACAGGCGAATATCAATTGCACCTTGTCGCTGAAGAAGGAGTAAAAAGAACCATGTACGGTGTGATTGAAATCAAAGAGATGAATAAATATTTATTTGCTGATGAAACGGGAGTCATTAAATCAAAAGATGACATTTCATTTGAAAAACATGTCTTGAATTTAATACCTCCTGCGGGAGTATTTAATTTGAAAAAATCAAATGTAACGAATGAAACAGAAATTATCACCTTGCTGTCTGATTCAAAAGTCAAAATTGAAATTGAAAATGATGTAATAAAAATAATTCCTAATAAAAGTAATTTGAATCGGTCAATAAAAGTCTTTATAAACGAAACCGAAACGAAAACATCACAATTAGATACAGATGATGGAATTAGGTTTCGTTTTCCAAAAAATATTAAATTCCCTTCAAGATTAACAATAATTGAAATCTAAATTTTTTCACAAAAAAATGTGATGTCCCCAAATTTACTTCACATACAAATCTCTTCCGAAAACTTAAATGAAGTTTTAAAAGCAAAAGCAAGCAGCAAATATAAACTATTTTGCATATTAAATTTTTTTAATTTATTGAAAAAATATCCCGATCAAAATATTTTATATTCTTACTACAGTCAGTTTATAGATGAATTTTCAGCTTTAATTGAAAGGGAAAAATTTGATTGCTGGAATCCAGCTGACATACAATCATTAAGTAATTTAATTTCTTATCTCAAAGCTTCATGGAACTTCGATTCGGAAAGACTTGGTAAGCTTGAGGATAAACTAATCTCTCAAAGGAATAAAATACTATCCTTCATTTCCGGAAATAACAAACAGAACAATGATTCTAATCTGAATTATGCAAATTCTGTAAACATTTCTCTAATTGAGCAGTCTTCCACATCCGGTGACATCATATGTGGTGCGATAGAAAAAATGAAGATTGATGAAATTGTAATTTCGGAAGAAAGTAATGTAAAATTCAATAACCAGACGAACGGGGAGGGCGAATTACTAAAGCAATTGAATCAATCAGTTCAAGTTGCAAAAAAAGATATAGCAGGAAACAATCATTACAAATTCGCTTTTGAGTTCGAAGATAATGAATTAATGTATGACGGAAGTTCGTTGGGATGCGGAGCAGCATGTCTTTCATATAATTCTATCCTTCGTAAAGAACTTACAAATTATTATTACAAATTCAGAAACGATTCAGTTATGACAGGCGCAGTTAATGATGAAGGAAAATTAATTCCTTTGTCAGAAGAGAGTATTAAGGTAAAGTTAGAGACAGTTTTTTATTCCGGATACACAACATTTGTTATTCCCAAAGATAATTTTAATTACTGTTTCAGCATTTTAAATGAACTTAATGAAGAATTTCCTGAAAGAAAATTATTATTAGTTCCAGCAGATAATTACAAGGAAGTACTTGAAAATACAAATGTAACTACAAGGTACTATCTTAAGTTCAGAGAAAAAGTAAATTCATATTATCAAAAATACCAAAAGGTTGTCAATGTAGCAGCAATGGTAGTTATAATTACCGGAGTGATATATGCAGCTCTTGGTGTAATACTTCCCAAGCTGGATAAGAATCCCGTGACCGTAGAGTATTTTGATAACAGATATATACTGAAGAATAAGTATAGTGAACCGGTGTGGGAATCAGGGAAAATAGGCCAGGGAAGAGACTTGATTGCTAGACGTCCTGACATCACTTATAATAATAGTATTTTTCTTGACTTGGATAGTAATAATACAAAGGAACTTCTTTATATTAAGAATGCAGAAAATAAAATAGAATCCTATATTTATATTTCAAGTAGTGACAGTGAAAAAGTATTTTATAGCGTTCCCGTAAAAAACCTTTATAACAAAAATGGAGATACTTTGCTCTCAACTATGAATGTACTTTATTTGAATATTCTGGATTCAGCAAGATTTGGAAATAGCAGGATTATTTTTTATGCGACGCATAGATTTTTTCCGGAAGTAATCGGTGTACTTGATTCACATGGAAATTTGTTATCCCAATACTGGAATTATGGTCATATAGGACTATTTTATATAGCTGATTTTGATAAAGACGGAAATATAGAATACTATTTTGGAGGCTCAAATAATAAGGATGGCTGCGCTGCCTTTGCTGTATTTGATCCTGAATTTATTGACGGAGCAAGTCCTGAATTTGATATAACCGGTAACAATAATAAGGGAACGGAAAAGTTTTTTATCAACATTCCGGGAAGTAAACTATTGGAAAAATCGGACAACATGCGGAATTATGTTACTGAAATCACAAGATCTTCTGATACTTCAATCTTTGTGTCAACATGTGAAATGGTTTACAGAGATTCATCGGGAACACAGGTTCAGCCATATTTAATGTATTATTTTGATAAAGGCATGAATTGTGTTGGTGTAGTTGGCGATGATTATTTTACTAAAATTTATAACAGAATGCAAAAAGAAAACCCTACTTTGGAGCCATTGTCTGAATATTATAAAACATTACTCAAGCAGGTTCGGTGGTGGGATGGTGAAAAATATGTGAATGAAAGGGCAATTAATAAGGAATATCTTAAAAGGACTGAGCAAAATCGAAAGAGCATTCAATAATAGTAAGATTTAATTACTATTACTTTTCTTATACCTCAATATAATCTTACAAAATTTTTTGTAATGTGGAATATTATATAATTACACAACCTAGAATTTTAAAATCTTTGCGAAAGGAGAAAAAAATGAAAAAATGGATTTACACTTTAACAATCATTTTAATTGCAAGTTGTACATTGATCATTGATAATTGCAATGCTCAATCAGAATCAACTAACCGGGCATTGGATTTTGACGGTGATAATGACTATGTGAACATGAATGATATACTTAACAATCTTTCGGTTCCTTTTACGGCTGAAGCCTGGGTATATTGGAGAGGTGGGGGACAAGCAACCGCAACATACGGAATAATAACTTCAGATCTTGAGACTAATTATTATTATCGGGGATTTATATTAGGTGTCACTAATACTGGTTCAGTAATTATTTTTTTGGGAGATGGTGGAATAGCTGCTCATTCCAGTAGGCGGCATAAAAATTCACCGGCAAATGCTCTTCCTCTCAATGAATGGGCGCATATTGCAGTTGTTGTTAGAGGCTTGACAAACATGTCAATTTATGTAAATGGACAAGATGTAGGAGGAACATACGATGGAAGCGGAGGTAATATGCAGCATTCTTCCCATCCTTTTGTTATTGGAAGATATACTTACCAGCTAACACCCGATCATGATCACTTTTTTAACGGTGTTATTGATGAAGTTCGCATCTGGAATACAGAGCGGACTCTTCCCCAGATTATTTCAAGAATGAATCACACATTATGTCAGGAATATTATTCAAGTTTAGATAGTGGGTTAGTCGGCTATTGGCAACTGGATTCGTTAGAGAATTTAGGTATAAATTCTGGAGGATTCGATGATGTTCGAGACATGTCATTTCTTCATAATCACGGCGATATTCAAAATGGACAACATATAGTACCCGGAGCACCTATATTGAATTGCGATCCAATTCTTCCGTTATCTTTAGAGCTTAAAGTCTTAATTGAAGGATTATATGATCCAGTATTGAATAGGATGGCAAGGAAAGATTCTATTACAGTTTATCTTAGGAATACTACTCCTCCCTATTCGTTGGTGGATTTATCCAAAGGAAGTATTGACTCACTTTCATTTACAGGAAATTTTTCTTTTGATAGTGCTTCCCCCGGAAGTTATTTTTTGATTATTAGACATATTAACACTATAGAAACGTGGAGTAAATTGGGAATAGAGTTCAATATTTCTGCAAACATTTTTGATTTTACAACATCAGATACTAAAGCATTCGGCAATAACCAGAAACTGGTGGATGAATCCCCCCTTCAGTTTGCATTATATAGCGGAGATGTAAATCAGGATGGAGTTATAGACCTTACTGATATCCTTCAGATTTATAATAATTCGTTTTTTTTTGCTACCGGATTTATGGTAACGGATCTAACAGGTGACAATCTTTCTGACCTTTCAGATCTTTTGATTGCTTATAACAATACGGTAAAGTTTGTGAAAATTGAAAGACCGTGATTTTAAAAATAGGGAATGTCTATAAGATTGAACAAGCATTTTCCTAAAAAATATTAAAATGGATAATTCTAAAAATCTAAAAAAACTTAAATGAAAAAATTAATTTTCGCTTTTGTATTTGCTCTAATTGCAAATTGTTCCTTGAACACTAATAATTGTAATGCGCAATGGGAACAGTCTAATGGACCTCACGGTGCTTTTCAAATTTCAGTTGTATGTGGAAATGGTGATGATATTTATACAGGGGCAACAGGGGGTATTACATCATTATTTGGTGTTTATAAATCAACAAACAATGGTTTAAAATGGAAAAGAATAGGGTTGGAGGGAAATTCAATAAGTGCTATAGGAATTAATACCCAAACCAATATGATATATGCTGCTGCAGGGGGTGCGGGAATCTTTGATAGAGGAATTCATAAAAAATTGTTAATTGAAGAAAAATGGACGTTTGCCGGGATGTTAAATGTCTATGTATATTCAATTGGTTTTAAAGATAACTATATATTTGCAGGAGCGGATGGTATTCATAGAAGTTCTGATCAGGGATTAACCTGGACACAGGTTGGATTGAGCGGGAGATCCGTGAGATCAATTCAAGTATCCGGTAACAGCATATTTGTAGGAGCAGGAAATGCTCTATTCTTAAGTACGGATAATGGGGATACCTGGACTACAAAGTTAACTACTAGCGGGAGTTATGTCCGGGTTGCACTAAACAATAATTATGTAGTTGTAGCTTCGAACTCAAGCTCTACAGGAATTTATTATAGTTCCAATAGTGGGAATACCTGGAATTCAACAAATTCAATCAGATTAGCACAGGATGTTCATTATTTCAATAATCATTTTTTTACAGCTACAGCTGCTGATTCTGGCATTTACAAAAGTTCTAATAACGGGGTGAATTGGACGAGGATAAACAATGGGCTGAACAAAAGCACTGTGATTCCATCCCTTTCATCAAATAACATCGGGGTCTATTGCGGAACTCTCATATCAAATGTTTCCGGTGTTTATTATACTTCCGATTTAGGAGCCAACTGGCAAGTTATAGGCCTTCCTTATCAAGATATTACATCCATAATTTCAAGTGGCAGCAATTTAATCTCCGGAACTCGTTATGAAGGGATTTTTATATCCACAAATAATGGACAGAGTTGGATACCCTCAAACAATGGACTGCCAACTGGTAACATAGGTGCGATTGCCCATAATGGGAATGAAATATATGCAGGTCTTGAAGGCTCTGGTTCCCAAATGGGAGTATACAGAAGTACAAATAATGGTTTAAATTGGGTATTCAGCGGACTAAGTAATGTTTCTATATACGCCATTGGAGCAAGCGGGAGCAATGTATTTGCAGCAGGAGGGTTAGGAGCTTTTTATAAATCAACAAATGGGGGTATGAATTGGTCTCAAACAACGTTCAGCAATGGCGCATCTGCTATATTAATACAGGGTAGTTTAGTTTTCGCTGGAGGGTCAAGCGGGGTTTACGTCTCATCGGATAATGGTAACTCATGGTCTCAAACCCCACTGACATCAAGTATAGCTTCTCTTGTAATGGACGGAAATACCATTTATGCAGGAGCATATGGAAGTGGAGGTGGATTATATAAGTCCACCAATAACGGAGTAAATTGGAGTTTGGTCGGATTATCCGGAGCAAGAATTGAAGCAATTGCAATAAATGGAAACAACATTTTTGCCGGAAAATTAGGATCGCAGACCGGTGTTTTTATGTCGACTAACAATGGTGTAACTTGGTTAGATAAGAATCAAGGCTTCACAGTACCAACAGGTATAACCGAATTGTTAATCTCTGGGAATAATATCTTTGCGGGTACTTCATATAACTCAATTTGGAGAAGATCACTTTCAGAAATTATTGGAGTTCAGAACATTAGTTCTGAAATTCCATCAGGATTTTATCTATACCAAAATTACCCTAATCCATTTAATCCATTCACCAATATCGAATTCTCAATTCCCAAACATGGAAATGTAAAAATTACTGTTTATGATTCTCAGGGAAAAGAGATAGCTAATTTGTTGAATCAGAATTTATCAATGGGAACATATAAAGTGAATTTTGACGGAACGAGTTATTCTTCGGGAATTTATTTTTATAAGATGGAAACAAAAGATTTTAGCTCAACAAAAAGAATGATTCTACTTAAGTAACGACATTTGTCACCTCCAAAATTTGACTATTCGCAATTACCGATTGCGATTGCCTATGGCATCCAAAAGCACGATGCCATAGGTGGAGCGACTTTTATTGAACAGAAGACCTCTTAAAACATTAACTACTGACAGTCACCTTTATAATCTCCCTGCTAGTCCCCTCTTTCTGTAACACAATAATAACTTGCTCGCCTGTATCCTCAACAATACCTATGAATTCCTTTTTCGGATTGTCTTCTCTGTGTTTTTAATAAAGTTTGCATTGTTGTTTAATAATTCCGTTAAGCAATGTACCCTGACCAGGCAGTGTTAGTCCTATCGGCTTCTGCATATATTTTAAGGAAATATGAAAGTCATGGAATGGACCAGAAGAGTTTAAATTTCCTGGCTCTTACTGAGAAGCAGATTCAGGCAATGATTGATGACATCAGATCATTGCAAGTTGTACGGATGAAGTTTTAAGGATTTTGATCTCCGGGGGATTGTGAATGCTTATAGAAGGGTGAATGTTTGAACGTGAAACCTCAAACGAAATCGCTAAGACTTAAGACGCGAGATGGGAATCATAAAATATCAAACTTGACATTTTGTTCCGTGGGGGCTGTCTAAAAAGTCATTAAGTGAAAAAGCCTCGAAGTCTCAAAGGCTCAAAGAAGCCTGGAATTCATATTTATTTCTTTGAGTCTTTGAGGCAAAAAATTTCTTTTTGGACAGCCCCCTCTGTATCTAAAGTATGTGCTTTAAAAACTTTATGAACTTTTCAAACTATATGAACTATATGAACTATATGAACTTTCAACTTTTAACTTTCAACTTTTAACTTTCAACTTTCTTTAGCAGCCAGCTCTCATTTATCAGATTCTTTTCTTTTAAAATCTCACTCCGGAGCAAATCAAATTCTGATTTGCTTTTTTTATTTTTTACGGAAAGGATTCTGTTCAGGTATTTATAAAAATTACTGAAAGGAAGTTTTTTAATATCCGGTATCAGCTTGTTATTGTTCAGAAAATGTCTGAAGCTTTCGAGAGCGTCAACAAGTGAATCTTCATAATTCAATTCATACAAAAGCTGTAAATGAAGAGTTTTCGAATTCAGCTTCATGTAAATTTCATCATAACGGATCTTTGAAATCAGCTCAAGAGAATATTCAAAGTTTTTAACATTAAATTCATATAAAGCCAGACAATAGTAATAATAATTATCCCTGAATTTTTTATTCAGCTCCGGCTTAAAAGAATTAATAAAATTTTTCACCCATGCAGTTTCATTCAGTTCAAGAGCGCATCTGACGGCATTCCTGTAAAAGATCGGTGACATTGAGTTGTCATTTAGAAGATACGTTTTCTCTTCAATCTCTTCTTTATACAACTCAAACCTTTCTTTCTCAAAATCCATATTTCCTTCAGAAATCCGGTTTGAACAGTAAGCTCCCATGTTAACATAAGCTCCTGTAAGGTCGAATTTGTTCAGCTTGCTTTTATTCTTAAGCAAAATTTCTTTGAGCTTAAAATAGAACTCACTGTGTTCACTTTCTGTATTCATTTTTATTAAGTAATAATACATCTGTATCACGGGGATATCTTTATAATCATTAATCTTTATATTATCAAATGCATTCCGGAAAATTTCAGATTTGAATTTTTTATTATAAAGTGAATAATAGTTGACCGTATTCAGGTACATTAACATTAACTTTAAAATATAATAATTATTAAAATCCGTAAAAACATTTTCCCAGTCAGACTCATGAAGAACCTTCTCATAGTTGGCGTAGTTAGCCACAAATCTGTAGTAAGTTTTATCATTCTCCAAACGGTATTTATAATACAAGTATATCTCCGATTCAAGATCAATTTCGTCTAAATATTCAAACGCCCGGTTTAGATTCTTTTCGAACAGTTTATTTTGATTCCTTTCCGAAAGTTCCTGCTCAAGCTGAAGAGTAAATTCGAGCTTGTTCATTTCAAATCTTTTAAATGCAAGAAATTTTTCTGCGAGTTCGGTAAGATAATGCGCCAGTACTCTCAGTGAGCTGTCATTATACTTTTTCCCGGGAAACATTTTTCCAAAAACTTTTTCTTTTGTCAGAGATTTGTTTTCAAAGTCCGGATAAAACTTAATTAAAATTTCATAAAGATTACTTACCGCCTGTCTCTTATTAAAATATGAAGACTTAAGAAATTCCCTGAATTCCTTTGTCTCCTTTAATGAAAATGTCTTCAGCAGCTCTGTTAAATTATTATTATACATAAAATTCGTACGGCATTTTCTGTAACATATTAATTAAAAATTTATTTATAAACTGATTTAAATCAGCTTTTTTCAAAGGTTTTGAGTTTTATTGAACACCCGGTTTATGTAACAATATTGAAAACTTTTACTTGC
Organism: uncultured Ignavibacteriaceae bacterium; assembly: GCA_964399995.1. Taxonomy (GTDB): domain Bacteria; phylum Bacteroidota; class Ignavibacteria; order Tepidaquicellales; family Tepidaquicellaceae; genus JAGPCH01. The sequence continues at coordinate 6,538 of CAYNTN010000059.1, read as the reverse complement.
CGCTTAAGATCGCTGACTATATTTTTGAAAAGTTTTAAAATAATTCTTCTAATACTGAATTTCTTAAAAAAATGATGAGGGAAAAAGCTACAGAGCCAGATGTATATTTAGTCTATATTATATATGACAGAAATAATCAAACATTGGTAAAAATTGCCAATAACAAAAAACCGGTATTTGAAGATCAGTCTAAGAAGAATTCCAAGCTTGTTTATTTTGAAAAATTCGATATCAAGTCTAAAGCTATGAGAAAGAAAAATCATTTATTAAAGTTAAGTGAAGAGAAAAGAATGATGCTTATCAGAAAGAAAAATCCTGAATTGCTGAACCTGATCTTTGCTCTTTTTGACTAAAAATAATTTTTAACTTAAAAAATAAAAAAAATGAGATTCTGTATTTTACTTATTGGAATGTTCATATCCATGAACTTAGCAATTGTAAATGCGCAGGTAACTCAGGAATGGGCAAGGACATTTAATGGGAGCGGAAACAACAACGATGAAGCCGTTGCAATCGCATACGACGGGTTCGGGAATGTGATCGTCACCGGCAGAGTAATCAGTACAGGGAATAATAATGATTTCGGAACTGTAAAGTATAATTCAAGCGGTGCTCTGCAATGGTCGAAGATTTATAATGGTGCTTCAAACAATTATGATGAGGCAGCAGGACTTATATGCGATGATTCGGGAAATGTATATGTAACAGGACGAAGTCTGAATACTTCATCCGGTTATGATATAGTCCTGATAAAATATACACCTGCAGGAGTACAGCAATGGGAAAGGATATGGGCAGGAGCTTCAAATTATACAGACACTCCAAACGACATCACTTCAGATAATTCAGGGAATATTTATATAACAGGCTGGACCGAGAATTCACAATCGGGAAATTATATAACATTGAAATACAATTCATCCGGAGCTTTGCTATGGGCAAAACAATACAACAGTCCGAGCAATAACTATGACGAAGCTATGCATGTGAGAGCCGACAATTCGGGAAATGTATTTGTAACAGGAAACAGTGTAGCTTCCGGGTCCGGCTCGGATTTTCTTACTTTAAAATATAACTCGTCGGGGGATACCTTGTGGACAAGGAGGTATAACGGTACAACTGCTTCGAATGAAATTCCACAGGGCTTTGACGTTGATCCCGCAGGGAATGCTTACGTTACCGGTTTTTCTACAGGGACAGGCACCGGTATAGATTTTGTAACAATTAAGTATAACACTAACGGAGCTCAGCAATGGATCGCAAGATACGACAGTACCAGCGGGCAGGATATTCCCGAAGACCTTGAAGCAGATGCAGCAGGAAATGTATATGTGACGGGAAGGACTAGGATCAACAGCTCATATAATGATTTTGTAACAATAAAATATAACACTAACGGAGTCCGGCAGTGGCTTGCTGTTTATGACAACACTCTTAATAGTCTTGACGATTATGGCTATGATCTGATACTGGATGCTTCAGGAAATGTGTATGTAACAGGTTACAGCAACAACGACGGAAGTGACACAGATGTCAAAACAATTAAATATAACAATTCAGGTGCGGAGCAATGGATAGCTACTTATGATTTCACCGATGGTGAAGAAGGTTATGCTGTTACATTGGATGAAAATAATAATGTATATGTCGCCGGCTATCAGGATGATGCAAATACAGACTTTCTGACAATAAAGTATTCTCAATCTGTAGGTATTTCAAATATTTCAACTGAAGTACCCGGGAAATTTACTCTTTCACAAAATTATCCTAATCCTTTCAACCCGGTCACGAATTTGGAATTTGGGATTTCGGATTTGGGATTTGTTCAATTAAAAGTTTATGATATTAAAGGAAGTGAAGTTGCTATACTTGTTAATGAGAAACTATCTGCGGGTATTTACAAAGTTGATTTTAATGGAAGTAATTTAACAAGCGGAGTGTATTTTTACAGACTGATCACGGAAGGATTCATTGAAACGAAGAAGATGATCTTGACAAAGTGATGAACGTGAGACGTGAGACGTCAGATGTCAAACGTCAGATGTCAGATGTCAGACGTCAAACGCAGATGCAGCTGTCAAAAAACCGGTAACTTGTAACTCGTTTTAAAAGGCAGATAAAATTTTTTATAAACAATAAACATAATTAGAAAATGAAAAAGTTATTATTTGTTTTATTATTAATTAGTTTAAATGGGCAATTAAGCAATGCTCAAACCGGCTGGTTTGTTCAGCCTTCATTTACATCAAGCAATTTATATGATTGTAAATTCTCAGCTTCAAATAATATGTATGCCGGATCAGATTTGGGTAAAATATACCGGAGTACCAACGGAGGACTTAACTGGACAATTTACAATTTCAATGATCCTACATTGGATAACTGTTCTTTTAAATATGTGCTCGGGCAGAACAATGATAATTTTGCCGCAGTAGGTACTCTTGCCGGATATGCTTTCAGCTGGGGGACCATTGATTCAGCATACAGAATCACCGGTGCAACGCCGTCTCCGACGCTTGAAGCTCTCTCGGCTATATCCGGTTATTTCTTCTATTCTGCCACTTTAGCTGCAGGTGCTGGAGGGAAATTTTATATTCAGGATGCATCGAATAACTATATCTGGAGAAATCATACTCCGGCAACTAATTTGGCAGCAGGAAGAAATATTAATTACAGCTGGGGAAATATTTTTGTTGGTGATGGTGGTCTTATAATGTTTGCCGACAGCATTGGTTTACCTGCACCAAACGGAGAAGCAATAAAATGGAGAATTATTCCAAGCAGCACGAATAAAAATATAAATTGCATAATGGGAGGAGGAGGCTGGCCGAATTATATTGCCGTCGGAGATGACGGGCTGATATTGAGAAGTACAAATTACGGTTTGAACTGGACTACAATTCCAAGCCCGACCACTGAAGACCTTTACGGTGTCTGGCTGGGGTATGCATACTTGATCTGCGGCGCAAACGGAACAATTCTCAGAAGCTACACTCAGAGTCTCGACAAGTGGTATAAACAAAATACACCCACAACACAGGATCTTTATTTCATCAATTCTTTGGGCTACTCTGAATATATCAGCGGTGGCGAAAGCGGAATATTTCTGAGAACAACTGACGGAGGTGGTGCATTGAAGCGTTTTATCGGAACACATACCATTGAAGGTTTTTATAATCCTGCTACAAACCTGATGGTCGGAGATACAATAAACGTAACACTAAGAGCTTCGGCATCTCCTTATAATATTATTGAATCAGGAAAAGGTACCTTGTCTACTTCGGGGTATGGCAATATTGAAATCGGACCGAGAGCCTTGAATTCAGTTCCTTACTGGATACAAATAAATCATCGTAATTCAATAGAGACATGGAGCAAAACAACTCAGGTCTTCGCTAATAATGATCTGTATTATGATTTTTATGCTGCCGCAAGCAGGGCTTACGGGGATAATCAAAAGTTTCTGGAAGCCGGACGCTATGGATTTTACAGCGGTGATTTCAATCAGGACGGTTCGGTAAATCTAACCGATGTGATAGGAGTTTACAATGCGGCGAGCGCTTTCACAAATGGATATGTTCCGTCTGATATGAACGGTGATAATATTTCTGATCTTACTGATGTGATTATTACAAATAATAATTCGAATAGTTTTGTGGGTGTGATGAAGCCGTGATTTTGATTTGGGATTTGGGATTTCTCAATCTTAAACTTATAAAAATAAGTGAGACGCGAGATCAGAGTTATAAGTGATAAATTGCAGGGTTGTCCTTCCCGGGCAGCCCTGCAATAATTGTTATTTTATTCCGGATAAATGTCTATGAGGATTTCTCCGTCATATACATAAATCCACCAGATGCCGTTTTTGAAAACACGTACATATGTATACTGATCAGCAATACTGAGTTGTATTTGCTTTCCCTGTGATTGTCCGGCTTTCTTAAAATTACTCTCTGATTTTCCGGGAAGGATGGAAAATGAAAACAGAGTAATAAGAATTGTTAAAATAAAAGTTTGGGCTTTCATGATTTGTTCTCCTTTCAATTTTTTTTATCCCGTACAAAGATCAGTAACTTTGATAAAAAAATTTATAGTGGCTTACTCTGAAGTTTGATGGTGAATGCAGGTAATTTTTTATGCAGAACTACCTTTTAAAAAGGAAGGTCACCCTTTACAAAATAGGTGAAAACACTTTGCTGTCACTTCTTTCAATGCATTATTCTTAAAAATCCGGGATTCCGGTTTTGTTGTATTAATGCTTGAAATACTCGTAATATTTCAATATTTTAATCAAAAATTTTCCCGACCCGGGCTAGCTCACATTTAATTTGTCTTAAATGAATTACAAAGTCATTGAGATTTTAAAGACATTTTCAAATAAGGATCTTAAAGATTTTGAACTTTTCCTGCAATCACCTTTCTTCAATGATAGTCAGAAAATCAGAAACCTGTATAAGATACTTACAAAATTTCATCCCAATTTTAATTCTCCGCATTTAACAGAAGAAAACTTAAGTAAGCAACTGAGTCCTGATCTTGCTTATAAGAAATCGACATTCAAAAGTTTGTTGTTCGAAATGGCAAATCTGGCTGATGAATATCTGAAAGTGATAAATTTAAGAGGAAGGCAATTTATAAAGGAAGATTTTTTGAGGGATGAGTATATTAAAAGAAAATTATACAAATATTTTGATCACAACTTAAGAAATGCGGAAAAGAATTTAATACCGGAAAGCGGATATCAAAGCAATTATTTTTTAAACCTGTTCAGATTACACACGGATAGAGTAAATTATCTGGCAATCAATAAAGCAAAATCAAAAAAATTTATACCGCAAGTTATTTCGATATATGCAGACAGGATAATGGCTTTGAGCATTTACTTTTCAAAAGAAGCATTGGTGCAATACACTTCGATGAAAGCATTAGGAATCACTTTCAATATCGAGGAGGAAAAAAATATAACAATGAAACTGTTCAAGGTCATTAATTATGAAGAACTCATTAAGCTTTTGATTGCGGAATCAAAAAATAACAGATTCTCTGTAATACTTGAATTAGACCTTAACCTTTACAAAGTTATTTTCGATTATAAAAATGAACAAAATTATTTTAATTACAAAAAGATCATTATTAAAAATACTCATCTCATGCATCCTGATGAAATATCTTATCATTTTAAAAATTTAATTGCAAACTGCATGATGCGGATAAGGGATAAAGAATCCGTAACCGATTTCAGAACGGAGCTTTTTAACTTATACAAGTATTTTCTTTTGAATAAATATTATAAACAGGGCTTTAATCGCTATATGCCTGTCGAACTCTTCAAATCAGTCCTTAATCTCGGTCTTGAATTGAAAAAATATGTATGGACTTTAAATTTTATTAAAAAATTTTATAATGAACTTCATCCGGAAAGAAAGATGAATATGTATTATTACAGTCTGGCTGAATACTATTTCCGAAGAAAGAAGTTTGATCTCGCATTGAGAAATTTTCATAAAGTCGAGCTGAGTCATTTTACTCTGACGGTTGATATCAGAAATCTTATGCTGATGACATATTATGAGCTGCAGTTATATGAGAATGCATTGCAGCTTATTGATTCTTACAAGCATTTTCTTTCAAATGACAGAACTCTTTCGGAAGATTATAAAAAAAATTTAAGGAATTTTATTCTTGTGGTTAATAAGATGATTCATTACAGAACATCTGTAAAAGCTAAGACTAAGTATGATATTAAACAGAATATAACCAGGAATATTCTTTATAAAGAATGGATTGATGAAAAAGTACTTGAACTTGATAGTAAATTTACGAAATCTGCATAAAGGTTAGCTAAGCGGGTTGAACGACGGGTTTGGAATTGCTGACACAGATGTGAAAGGTGGGCACATTTTTCATTCATCGGAGTTAGAATTATTAAAACAAAATGTGCCACACGTAACTTTAACTTTATAACTTTATAAACTTTACAAACTAACTTGCTTTCTTCGCATAAACCTTACCGGCTGCAAAATCAATCGCAACACAGGGTTCATTTCCTACAACCCATGCATCATGACCCGGAGGAATATCCGCAGCATCTCCCGGTCCCATTTCCATTTCGGTACCGTCGTCCATAACTACTTTCATTCTGCCTGATAATACATAATTAATGTGAGGTGCCTGACAGCTCTCGGTACCAACAATCGGTTTAATGCATTCCGACCATTTCCATCCGGGCTCGAATACTGCCCTCATGATAGTTGAATCTCCGACTTTCACTACTTCGATTTTTGTTTTAGGGGGAGTGCGAAGCTCATCAGGTTTACTTAAATTTTTTACTTCCATGATTTTTTCCTTTCGGGTTAAATAATTGGAATTGTTTTATAACAATTTAAGCTTTGAACATTAAAAAATCCATAGTCAAACGTGAAACGTGAAACGCGAGACGTGAGACGTCAAACGAACTAGTAACTCCTAAACTGGCATAGCCAGACCAAAAATGAAAATGATTTTTAGTTCATATCTTATTTTGTGCTGTATAAAAAAA
>CAYNTN010000058.1:0-27784 GCA_964399995.1 uncultured Ignavibacteriaceae bacterium | reverse complement strand
CTTTGTGCATTCTTTGCGTCCTTTGTGGTTAAGTAACATTTTGGACGGATGTGAGAATTAATCAGTCACAAGTTAAATTCTACTCAAAGTGGTAAGAAAATTATTGTGTTAAAGGATGAAAAATTTACAATTAAAGTGTTTTAACAAATTATCAAACCTTATTGTGATTTTTTTTGACCTTAATAGAAAAACCCAAACTGATTTTTAACCTTATTACCTTCTTAATAAATAATGCGAATTGAATATAATAATTTTAGATGAATACAAGAAGTTTATTAAACCCAAATTGTTCATTAGAAATCTTGAAAATGCTGCAAACCGAAAGTACGCAAAGGATTTCGCAACGTGCGTAAAGAATTTTTTCTTACATTCTATTTTATTAGCAATTGCTTTGTGTCTTTGTGACTTCGTGGTAAATTAAATGTTCTAATGAAAAATCTGGGTTAAATTTTATCAAAGGACACTTGAGTATAAGGAATTAAGGAAATAAGGAAATAAAGGTAATAAGGTTAACTTCTTTAGAAATTGACCTTATTGCCTTATTTCTTGTGTTTAAGCACCCTTTGATAAAATTCCATAAACTGCATATATTTCTCTGAAAATTTCTTTATTCAATTTCGCATTATTTAGTAAGAAGGTAATAAGGTTAAAATAGGTTTGAGCGTTCTATTAAGGACCTGAAAATATCAAAATAAGGTTAGTGGATTTGTTAAAATAATTTTAAAATTTTCCATCTTTAGGTAGAATTTACCTTGTGACTGATTAATTTTCGATTCCTAATTGCTCTTAAACTGCTCCTCCTTCCATTCCTTAAACAAATCCTTCACCTTATTCCGCTGATACTTTCCTGTTGAAGTAACAGGTATCGAATCCGAAAACACAACAACTTTGGGAGACTTAAAAAATGGCAAATACTTTTTGCAATGCTCGAGAATTTCCCTTTTAAATTTCTCTTTTTCGGTATCCGAAGAATTCCCGTTTTTTAATTTCACCAAAGCCCCGACTTCCTCACCGTACCAATCATTTTCAAAACCGACGGCGATTGCAGAGTCTACGAATTCAATTCCCGACAGCACCTCATCTATTTCAAGCGGAGAAATGTTCACTGCTCCCCTGATAATTAATTCTTTAATCCTGCCTGTTATAAAAAAATATTTATTCCCTTTGTTATCGTGCTTGTAAAATCCTTCATCACCACTTCTGAACCAGCCGAACTCAAACGTCTTCCTGTTAACTTCATCATTGTCAAAATAATATTTCATTACATTATGCCCTCTGATCACAATCTCACCTTTTTCATTTTCCGGAAGCGTTTCCCCTTTGTCATTCTGAATTTCCATCTCATTGCATTCTATTGGAATTCCTATCGAAGGGAATCCGAATTCATTCTGCCAACGGGTATGTTCCTCTTTACTTAGATTAATGGGAATGAAACATGAGTAGCAAGTTGTTTCAGACAACCCGTATCCGTGTGCAATTCTTAAATTAAATTTGTCTTCAAAATTTTTAGCAATTTCACAAGTCAGAGGTCCCGCTCCGCAGATTAAATGTGAGAAATTTTTTAAATCATAATTCTTACTTTCTTCATTTGAATGCAGGAGGAACTGAAGCAACGTAGGAACAACGCTCACGACTTTAACATTCTCATCCTGAAGACGTTTCAAAAAATTCTCCGTCTGAAATTTCTGATTTAAAATTAATTTCCCTCCGTAAAACATCGTTGTCATTATCGTCACTACCGTTCCGTTAACGTGATGAATTGGAAGTACACACATCATTACATCATCATTGTGAAGGTCGTGCCAGTTTGAAATTGCAAACGCATCTGCCATTAAATTATACTGAGTAAGCACAACGCCTTTGGGATTGCCTGTTGTGCCGGATGTATAAACAATAAGACATTCGTTCTCCTTGTTCACTGAAAAATCTAAATTCAGCATGTCATCGTAATTATTAAATGTAAAATTATCAAAATCTACAATTAATATTTTTCCCTTCGGATCCGAATTGATTAACTTTTCAAGATAGATTGCTCTTGTAAAAATAATTTTAGCAGTCGAGTTTTCTATAATATACCTTACACGTGAAGATTCTTCGCTTACGTTTATAGGAACAACTACAGCACCGATAGCCCAACTGGAAAAATACAGAATCACGGTATCAATGTGATTATGGGAAAATGTAGCTATCCTGTCCCCTTTTGAGATCCCGTTTTGCAATAAAAAATTTGCAAGTTGAAAAACCCTTTTACCAAATTCCTTATAAGTTAGTGTTACAACATTGGATTTATCATCATAGAAAGTTATGTAATTCTTATCCGGTTTGTCAGTAATATGCTCATTTAAAATCTCAAGCATGTTGCGGTAATTCACAAGATAATCTGTAGCCGACTTTTCATTCAAGCTCTGAGCTTTGATGATGTTGATTTTCGTTATTTCGTCCATTTTAGTTTTATTCACCACTAAGGCACGAAGATCACTAAGTTCACTAAAAATAAAAAATATGACGTTAAATAATGTCAGTCAGGAATATCTGACTAAATGGTTTTATCAGATGTCCTATAAGAGATTCTTTGTGTTCTTAATGCCTTAGTGGTAAATTATGTTTTAATTATTTTTTAAAATTGAATTTGATTATTTTGAATGCATTACAAAAATACCAATTTAACCGATGAAAAAAACTCTTTTATTCTTCTTTATATCTATTTTGATTTTAAATATTTCATGTTCAAAAAAAGAAGATTCTAAAAGTAACTCTTTCAATATAAATGTAAATCAGGGAATTGAAACGTTAGAGCCTGTGATGTCTAATTCTGTTCAGTCAATATGGGCATTATCATCCTTAATGGAAGGGCTTGTCGGATTTGACAAAGAAAGCAAACTGATTCCGATCGTTGCAAAGAGCTGGGTCATCAGTGAAGATGCTTTGACTTATACATTTACTTTACGAAATGATGTTTCTTTTCATGACAATGAATGTTTTAAATCCAATAATAGCAAAGGAAGGAAAGTTAGTGCATCTGATTTCAAATACTGCATTGAAAGAGCCTGCAATCCGAAGACAAAATCACGCGGACAGTGGGTTTACAGAGACAGGATAAAAGGAGCGCAGGAGTACATAGATTTTATGTCAGGGAAATCCACAACTGAAGTTAATGGAATTCCCGGAATTACAGCTTTGAATGATTCGACATTGATAATAGAATTAACGAAACCTTTCGCTCCTTTCTTAAGCATTCTTACCATGTCATATGGTTTTGTTTATCCTAAAGAAGCTGTAGAATATTACGGAGAAAGATTCGGACAGAATCCTGTCGGAACAGGACCTTTTAAATTTGTTAGATGGGACATTGATAAAGAACTGATCTTTGAAAAAAATATTAGCTATTGGCAAAAAGATAAAACCGGGAATTCACTTCCTTATCTCGACGGAGTGAAGATAACTTTTACACAGTCTTCGGAAACCGAATTTCTTGATTTTCAGAATGGCAAATATGATTATCATGATCCCTCTTCCGAGACTTACGATCAGATCACCGATCAAAACGGAATGCTGATTGATCCGCAAAGCAAATCCTACACACTGAACAAACAGCCGTGGCTTCAGACAGTTTTCTTCGGTATGAATCAATCGCCTGAACTTCCCGGCGGAAAGGATGGTCCGTTTTTAAATAATAAAAAACTCCGTCAGGCTCTAAACTATGCTTTGGATAAAGACAAGATCATGAAGTACGTTTTGAAGAACAGAGGATTGGCTGCAGTCAACGGACCGATTCCTGATGGAATGCCCGGCTTTAATCCGGATATTAAAGGATATACTTATGATAAAGTTAAAGCGAAGCAACTGTTATCCGAAGCGGGTTATCCTGATGGCAAAGGATTGAATCTGACTTTAGTAACAGGTAATGAAGAAATTCAAAAGACAATAGCCATTGCAGTTCAGGAGCAGCTCAGAGAGTTCGGTATAAACTTACAGCTTGAGCAGATGCTTCAAGCAACCATGATCTCGAAACAGGAAGACGGAGTTTTCCCTTTTTGGAGAGCAAGCTGGGGTGCGGATTATTATGATCCGGAAAATTTCATGGCGCTTTTTTACAGTAAGAACATTACTCCGAAAGGACCGAACAGAGTTGGTTATTCAAATCCTGCAGTAGATAAAATGTATGAAGATGCTTTACTCATTACTGACTTCGATGCAAGAAAAAAAATTTATGATGAGATGCAGAAGATAGTGATAGAGGATGCTGTGTGGCTGAATTTATATTACAATCAGAAAATTTATCTGCTTCAAAAGAACATCGAAGGATTCTATGTTGACGGGCTGAACATAATTAATTTGAAGTATACCAGGAAAAACTAAGATGTAAAATAGTGCCCAATTTAAATTTGAAGATGTAAACCTAACATCCTTTCAAATTTTATTTGCAAACCTGTCAGGTTATTTTTGAATTAGACCATTTATAGTGAGCAAAAGTGGGCAAAAGGTAGTGAATAATGAATAGATTGTTTTTTTTTAAAAGATTATTTTTTATAGAATTAAATTTCGAAACTATGAAAAACATTATTTTAACAAGCATTGTATTTCTTTTAGCCATATCATCTTATAGATGTAATAATTCGGATCCTGTCAGCACAAAATCGAATATAATTAACGAAATTTCAAACATGGATTTGATTGCATCCGGTGATTGGACTTTTGCCATAAAATATACTCCATTACCTGATCCATTTCCAAGTCTTCCGGCGCCTTTAGCTGATGCAAGGGTATTCATCGAAAAAGTCGGAGTTGGTGTCATATCGGACACTTTAATTTCGGACAATAACGGGATGGTAGTGTTTCATACAGGCGGACAATACTCTAATGGAGAATACAAAGTTCGTGCTGAACATTTTAATAAAAATGATGCAATGGACATGGGGGGCGGTATTAATGTAGTTTACAACATCTCTCCTGCAGGAATTTATAAAGTAATCTATTGTTTTTTTGTCGACCCGATTGAAGAATAATTTCTATTTCACAGGATTTGCATCATGTAAGTTGATCCTTAAAAACGGATTGAAATATCTTTAACCTGAATGGAATTAATTTTTAGAGAAATTAAATCCGGCATTGAAAGTAATTTAATTGAATTAAATTTCCTCGCTCACAAAATCTGGAATGCTCACTACCCACCAATAATTGGTCAGGCACAGGTGAATTATATGCTCGGTAAATTTTATTCTTTAGAAAGTCTGAAGGATCAGATGAAAAATGAGAAGCATATTTTCATCGGAGCTTATTTAAAAAATGTTTTAGTTGGATTTATTTCATACAGCAAGACAGGTGGTGAAGATTATTTTATTCATAAATTATATGTGAATACCGGAATTCACCGGAAAGGAACCGGGCGTGCTTTGTTTAATCATGTTTTTGGAGACATGAAATTTAAAACCATTCGGCTTACAGTTAACCGGCAGAACTGTACTGCAATAAATTTTTACTTCAAAATCGGTTTCATAATAGAGAAAATAATCGACATAGACATTGGCGAGGGATTTTTCATGAACGATTTTGTGATGCTTTTCCGATCAAGGAAAAAATAAGTCTGTAATTACTTCTTTTCAAATGAAATATCGACACCCGGTGTAAAGCCCAGAGTGATCTTTACTTCATCAATCTTATAGTTTCCGATATTTGCCGAATGATAAAATTGATTTGCCTTGAAAAGGCATTTGAGTATTAGCCCAACAATTTTCTTCCCATTTGCTTCTTCTTCCAGTTTCATCTTTTCTTCTGCCGTGATCTCTTTTTCATAATGGAATATTAAAGATACTGAAGGCGGTATTCCGAGAGAGACTTCCATTTTCTTGAAGTCATAACCTGATTTTGAGATCAGAACTACTGAATCACCGATCTCATTCATTGTTTGTTTAATTTTGCTAAGACCGGCTTCCTTAAACTCACCGAGTATAGCTGTCTGTTCGTCTCCGATCATATCTTCTTTTAATTCTACAACTTTGTCAGCTATAGTTGATACTGTATCTTTAGCAATATCCAGTATGTTTCCGGAATTTTCTTTTTCTTTTGAGTCCATGTTTGTGTTTATTTATTTTATAAATAATATAAAGAATATATTTTTTTATTTCAGTTATTTTCAAAAGACATAACCGGTACTCGCTGATACCTTTTACGTGTCTGCTCTCATACTACATTTATTTTTCAAGCAAATCTATTTTCACAAAACGTGTTTTTTACAATTTGACAAATTTGTGAAATATTAATAAATTCGAAAAGATTTTATGATAAAATAGTTTAGGAGACGAATTTAAACGAAAGGAGGGATACGATGACTCGTGCACCGTTAATATAAAAGGGATTAGAAAATTCATTCTTTGACATAATTAATTATGTTTAGTGTTGGCCACCGAACCATAATTACATCAAGAATTCTTCTAATCCCGGAAGCAATTTATTAATCTAAAACTAAAAACAAAATGATAAACAAAATCAGTGTTCAGATCCCGGTGCACTGCAAAAAAAAACAACTTCATCCGCTTAATCAGAACAATCTGTATTTTAAAAATTGTTGTGTACCGGTTCAAATAGTTTTGATTTAATAAATTCGTTCTTTATTTACAAATAGTGGCCAGTTCTTTGATGACCAAGTTATCAAAGAAATCTTAAATTAATTTTTTCTATTAACTTTAAAATTAAACGGCCATGAAAACATTAAAAATTTTAGCAGTAATTTTATTTATGATGATATCGATTCAAAATATATTTTCATACGTAGTTTTTGTAAGGACCCCGTGTGATAATGCAAATTATCCTACACGGTTTTTTTATCCAACATCTTCCGTAAATGTGAATTACCGAATTGATACAAATTATATTTTAGATACTCGATTTGCTTTATGTCAAATCTACGTAATTCAAAATGGAGTTCAAGTCTTGATGTATCAAGAAGTAGTTGAAACTGAAAATTGGTTTTCTACTCCGGTAAATCCAATGGCATTTCCTAATTTGGGATACAATGAACCAATTGAAGTAAAAGTTATAGCCACTAGTTTACAAGTACCTCATTTACAATACTCTAAATCAGGTAATTTTTTAATATATAAGGATGGATTTAGCATCAGATATGGTTCTATTACATATGAAAGCTCTCAGCAATTAACTAACAATGTAACAACACCTATGTTTAGTAATGGTAATTGCTCGTCATTTCCTTCTGCAAGTTATTTTTTAAGCAAATACAAAATTTTCTACAATTTAGCTGGAGACTTCACTGACTCAATCCCCGAAGTTGTTCCAGGCTTATGCTATGGCTTAAGTGGTGCTGTTCCGAACAATCAGGAAAGTTGGGGTTATAAATTTAACCAGACTCCAACTCAAGCACAGTTTATGAATTTTGTATTTGACGGATATAATATACTGAGTCAATATGTCGGCTGGATTCCATGCAATATTCAAAATGCAAGAATCGTGTATCGTTATAAAAAAAAACCTGTAATTACCAGAGTTAATCAATATCCAACAATCCTTACACCTCGTTATAACATTGGTCTCTTTTATTGTGACTTACTTCAATACGAGGATAGTATAGGATACATTTGGACAAATGCCAACAATATCCATAATCACCAGTTTAACTGTGTTGGTCCAAATTGCCAGTATTATTTAATAAATACAAATTTAGCAGATGATCTTGAGAAGAATATAGATGACAGAACTGAATATCTCACAGTAACTGCTCGAGCGTGTAATTCTTTGGGATGCTCAGACAGCGTAAAAAAGCGAGTATTGTTCGGAGATGATCCTCATGGTTGCCCTAATTTTACAGTTATTCATGGAAGAGACACGCTCATAGAAAACCCGCTCCTTATTGAGTCACCTGACAAACCGGATACGGATATTACTGATAACTATATGTCAACTTGTCCGTTTTTTAAATACAGCGATTCTATAAAATTTTCTATATTCGAAACAGCAGATGGCGAGACAATAATTGATAAACTTGAAATGTATCAGGTTAAAGTTCCGAGAGGTAAGGAAGTTGTCATTACAGAAGAGGGAAACGCAATTGATTATACTGCAGGTTCGTTTAAGAATACGGCTATTTTAAACTACAAGGATGATGTAACTGATATAGTGAATTCGAATGACAATGAAATTCTTAACTTTAAATCCGGAGATAAATTGGAAGTGCTTATTCCCTCCGGAGGCAATAAGAATTATATTGTATTAAGAATGGGAAATCCCGTGATTAAGAGAAATGATGCTGTAGAAATTACAACTTCTGCTGGTGAATTATTTAAATTTAAAGTAAGAGATGGGATGAGTAATATTTGTTTAAAACTAGAAAAACCTGGCTCTGACAGAATGATAATGGAAGCACTGCAGGATTGCTATTTAGATTGCATATACTTAGTTAAAAATGATAATGAAAATCAGATAACCAAACTTAAACTTATTGATGCCTGTAATAAAAAAGAGAGCATTATCAAACATATATCATATAAAGATAATACTTATGCTAATATTACAAAAGAAATGGGATTAGATTTTGTATTTCAAAATGAAATAGATACTGCGATGTCATCTTACTATTTCATAAGTTTAACTGGATCATATAAGCCCGGATCAAATGATAAAATTCAAATTGCCGAAGAATCTCACGAGAAGTTTGAATTTAAGTTAAATGACAATCAGCCAAACCCGTTCAATCCTGTTACAAAAATTAAATTTGAGGTACCGGAAACCGGATTGGTCAGATTATCGGTTTATGATGTTTCCGGAAGAGAAATAAAAACTCTTGTTAATGAAATCAAAGATGCCGGGAATTATGAATCTGTCTTTGACGGAAGTGAATTTGCAAGCGGGGTATATTTTTATAGATTATACACTCCGCGGAATTCGGCTGCAAAAAGAATGATATTAATCAAATAATCGTAATAAACAAACTAATAAACAAAAAGATGAACATGGAAAAAGAAATGAATTCTTTCAAAAGAGAATTAAAAGAACTAAATTTAAACCTGAAGAAGCTGAGCCAAATAAATGATGAGCTAATAAAAATTGTGAATAGGCAGGATCAGTTCATTCAAAGGAAAAAGGCTGCCAGAAAAGTAAGCTATATTGAATGGCTTAGCAACGAAAGAAAAATAAACAATCTGATCTCAGACTAACTATATTCCTTTTAGTATTAGATCAGAATAGTTGATTTATTCCACAGAATCAGCTGCCGGGAATACAACCGCCTGCATGTAGTGACAGGCGGTTTTTTTTTCGTAATCATCATTATCCTAAAGAAACGGAAAAAGTTAATAACTTATAATTCTAAACTTTAAATTCCCTACATTAATTATTATATTTGCATACTAATTAAAAATAATTAATGAGCGGATTTTACCTTCGTAAAAAAAGATACACGGTATTATTACTCTTGTTTATATTTTTATATTTTCCTGAATACACAATATCTCAAATCAAAATTTTCGAGAGACCCACTAATTCAGAACAAAAAGACATTGGTCTATTTCCGGAAAGCGTAACGCGGCAGAAAATAGATTTGAACGGACAATGGGAAATTTCCTTTAATGAAGGTACAAGTTACAATAAATATATTATCCCGCTTGCTTATGATTTCAAAGGGACGGCATTATTTAAGAAAAGATTTCAGATAAATGAAGAAATTCTGAGTTCTTACAGTTTCATTTTTGTAGCTGAGGGAATTGACTACGAATCGGAAATTAAGTTGAATAATAATTTTATAACAAAACATACCGGGGGGTTTACACCAATAATCGTTTCATTACCGGAAGGAATTGTTTCCTCAAATAATGAAATTGTGATTAATGTAAATAACGAGCTGAATTACAAAAATACAATACCCCTGTCAGATCAAATTAATTACTCAAAAATTTACGGCGGTATTACAAAAGATATTTATTTAGTTGCCATACCGAAATTATTCGTATTTAATAGTCATTTAAAATATACAGTTGATAACTTACTTTCTGTCCGGATAGTAAACTCCGTTGAAATCAAATCAACCAGTTTGTCACAATATCTTGACACTTCCCGTTCAAAAGAATTTTTTTTTCAGACAAAGGTCATTAGAAAATCAGACAGCTCTGAGGCAGGTATTAGTGAAAAGATTGCTTTTACCATAGGTGATAATAATACAATTAAATCATCAAATTCATTTATAATTCCGGGTGCGGTTTTATGGACTCCGGAAAATCCCGTGCTTTACATTGCTAAGACCGTGATTACAAATTCCCTGGATGAGATCATTGACGAATCAAATACAGAGACCGGATTTACAAACCTTACAATAAAAAATAACCAGGTATTTAACAGTGGAAAGCAATTCAGTCTGAACGGAATTAATTATTATGAAGATCAGCCGAAATTTGCGACAGCTCTTGACTATGCAGAAGTGGAAAAAGATTTGAGGAACATAAAGACACTCGGATTCAACACAGTAAGAGTGCCGGGAAGATGCGCTCATAATTATATTGTTACAGTTTGCAACCGACTTGGCTTGTATTTAATGCAGGAAATTCCATTCAATGAACTGGCAGGGAGTTACACAGGTAAAGAAAAGTATGTCAGGCAGTCTTTAAACTATTTGTCGGATATTATTGAACGTGATAAAAATTCTCCCTGCATTTTTGCATGGGGAATCGGAAACGATTTTGATGTTTCGGAACAATCATCACTGGCATATGTAAAATCAGCTTCTTCACTAATTGATTCGCTGAACAAAAGATTTAAATACTATACATCAAGAGCAAATAATATTGACATATGTTCGGAGGAAGTTGATTTCACCGGAATTAATTTTTATGAAACTAAATACGGACTTATAAAAAGTGAAGTAGCTCAGATTACGAACAGAACAAAACCTGTTGCAAACAGGAAGAACCCGAACATGTTTGTTGCATATTATGGTCTCTGCATTGAAAACAGTAACAGTAACGGATTCAGCGACCCGGTTTCACAGGAATCGCAAATGAAATTTTTTACCGAATGCTATCCTGTAATTTCACAGATGATGTTCGGGAATTTCATGTCATCTTATGCAGACTGGAATGCAGAATGTCCGTTGAATTATCCACTTGATAAAAATTTGTATCTGAAAACCAGCGGATTTTATACGCTTAACAGAGAGCAGAAGCGCTCTGCCGATCTTATAAAACGTATTCTCTACAAAGAAGACCTTACAAGGATACAGGAGGGAAATTCTATACAGGAGTTTCCGTACATTTTTATTATAACCGGGCTTTCGATGTCAGTAGTATTAATTTATTTTATTAACAGGGATAAGAAATTCAGATCTAACCTGTTCCGGTGTCTGTACAAGCCTACTTATTTTTTCTCTCTCATTAAGGATCAAATGATAGTATCAACCGGGTATAATTTCCTGCTCGCATTATGCATATCAGTTGGATTATCAATTTATTTCTCATCAATATTGTATTTCTATAGAGACAATAATTCTTTTGATATGATACTTGCGAAAATTTTTACGAATCCTTCTTCCAAGATATTTTTCAGTGAATTAGTAAACAACAAGTATTATCTTATTTCAGCTTTGACAGTTATAAATTTACTGCTGACTTTTTTCACTGCATTTATTTTATATTTTATTTCTTTTTATACAAAAGGAAAGTCTTTCTTTAAAATTATTTACAGCGTGAGTGTCTGGTCAACACTTCCTATGCTGCTGTTTCTTTTCATCGGAACTATACTTTATAAGCTTTCTGAAAATAATCCCGCTTATATAAAAATTTCACTGTGGATTTTCGGGATTCTGTATATATTGTATTTAAACAGGATTATTCTCGGAACAAAATCTTTATTTGATGTAAGAACCGGCAAAGTTTACTTTTACGGTTTCATAATAATATTTTTTGTATTTGCAATAATTTATTCTTATTTTTTATTTTTCACCGGGGCGATCGAAACTATCAGCCTTGTTTCTAATTTAACAAATTAATTCAACTTTGTATTTATCTAAACTGGAAATATTCGGATTTAAATCATTTGCTGACAAGACTACTATAGAATTTGACAGCGGTGTTTCAGCAGTTGTCGGACCGAACGGATCCGGTAAATCAAATATTGTTGATGCATTGAGATGGGTACTTGGCGAGCAGGGAGATAAAATCCTCCGGAGCGGAAAGAGAGAAGATGTAGTTTTTAACGGAACAAAATTCAGAAAACCTCTTAGCGTTGCCGAGGTTGCCGTAACTATACAAAATAATACTAACAGACTGCCAACTGAATATTCCGAAGTTCAGATAGCAAGAAGATTCTACAGAAGCGGAGAGACAGAATATTATCTTAACGGAACACGAGTTCGTCTAAAAGACATCAAGGAATTGTTCATTGATACGGGTATAGGACCTGACGCTTATTCAGTAATTGAACTTAAAATGGTTGAAACCATTCTTTCCGATATTAAACATGAGAGGAGAAAGCTCTTCGAAGAAGCAGCAGGTGTGGTTTCTTACAAGCATAACCGCGACCTTACCTTTAACCGTCTCGACGCTGTTCATGAATCCCTGCTCAGGGTGAATGATATCATTCGTGAGAAACAAAGAAACGTAAATGCCCTGGAGAGGCAGGCTAAACGAAATGAAGAAGCAAAGCTGGTTTCCGAAGAATTAAAATCACTGGAACTGAAAGTATCAACTTATGAATTCGCAAAGCTAATTGGCGAAATCACTGAAATAAAAAGCAAGGAAGAATATAACCTGAATCTTAAATCCACTCTCTCAGAAGAAATTAAGTTAAATGACGTTACTTTGGATAAATTCCGGACCGAGCTTGATGAATCAGATAAAAGATTAGCTGAAATAAACAATAAGCTCACTGAAGAAAAAAAAGAATTGAATCTCATTGAAAAAGAAAACCTCGTACTGGGTGAAAAGATCAATAATATTAAGAATGACATTGCAAGGTTGATAAATGAAAATGAAAATTTAATTTCCGGCAAGAGGAAAAACAACGAGAAACTGTTAGAGTTAAAAGATAAAATTGAAGTACTTAACAATACAATAATTATTTCCGAAATTTCCCTGAATGAAAAGAAAACGAAGGTGGATGCTTCTATAAAAGTCATTAATGAAAAGAAGAATGAGATGATTGAGCTCGGAAAAAAGCTGAAAGAGATAAATAAAACCGTTGCTAACAATAACTCTGAATATCAGAAAAATAAAATTAATTATGAAAACAACCTTCTTCAGCTGGAAAAATTATCGGGATTAAATTCCGCTCAGATCATCGAAGCCGACAAACTGCAGGATCAGAGAAACAAACTTGAGGAAGAATTAAGTATTAATTTAAAAAAGCTCAAAGCATGCGGGAAAGAACTTAAGGAAAAGGAAGAAGAAAAAAAAGCACTTGGATTGAAGCTTGCAGCAAAAGAAAAAGAAGTTTCAGAGCACAGGATTGAAGAACAGGTTGTTAAAAGCAGGGCGGAACATCTTGCGGCTATATCAGAAAATTATGAAGATTATGCAGAAGGAGTGAAATATCTGATTAATGACCTGAAGGAAAAGGAAATTATCACGATACTTGATTCGATCGAAGTTGAAGACAGATTTAAAATTGCAATTGAAACAGCCCTCGGGGAAGTTTCTAATTATCTGATAGCCGATAACTCCGGAATTGTCGATTCATTAGTTAACAAGCTTGCTGAAAATAAAAAGGGAAAAGTTACTTTTATTTTAAATGATATTCTTAACTATAAATCAATAGACGGAATATCGTTTGAAGATTATGTACCCGATTTTATCGGAACAAAAGGCGTGTACGGATTCGCTGATAAATTCGTAAAATGCATACAGGATAAATATATTTTATTAATGCGGTACATATTAGATGAATATGTAATTGTTGATAATCTGATGACAGCAAAACGGCTTGCTCAAGATAACTACTATAAATTCATCACTTTGGAGGGTGATATAGTAACCCAAGGCTTCATCCGTTCCGGTGGTGAGATCAATGAAGAATCCGTAAAGCTGGGGCGCCGGGAAAAAATTGACTCACTCAATGAAAAAGCAAAATCTTACGGCGAAATTGTTTCCGCATTATTTTCTGAACTTGATCTAATTAAAAATGATTTTGACAGCATTTCTCTTGATGCATTTAAAAATGCTTTTGAAGCTCAGAAAAAGGGATGTGACAATATTGAGAATGATATGGCAAGGCTCGATTTCAAGAAAGATCAGCTGAATAAATCAATATCAGAAAACGACAACACATATGCATTAATTAAGGAAAACAACAGTACACTAAATGAAATCATTAATAATTTAATAACAGAAGTAAATAAATCTGAAAATGAACAGTATAACCTGGATAAAGAATTAATTTTTCTGACAGATGAGTTTAACCTGATCGAGCAGCAATATTCAAATGATTCGGTTGATTACAACAACTTCAATCTTGAATTTGCAAAGATAAAAAATGAACTGAGGAATGAAGAGCAGAATCTAAGCAGATTAACCAATTCCATTTCATACAGCGAGAAACAGCTTTCGGATAATAAAATTACTGTTACTAATCATGAGAAGACTCTTGAAGATTTTACGAACAAGCTTGCAGCAAATACCGGAATTATACAATCGCTGCATGAGGGAATACAGCGCATAGAAATAAAATACGCAGAGGAAAAAAATCTGTTTGACGGGAAAAAAAGTCTTCAGCATAAAACGGAACTTGAACAAAGACAAAGAAGAATTGATTTTGATAATGTTTCGCAGAAGCTCATCAATGCCCAGATTAAAATTAAGGAAAATGAAATAAAATCAGATCAGATCAGGGACTATGTGTTTAAGAAATACGAAAAGGATATTTCAACACCCGAAACACTATCAGGATTAGGAACATTTTTTGAGGATTTTGATTATGTGCCGGCAAAGCAGGCTGTTGAAGAGCTCAGTGAAAGACTTAAGAAACTCGGAGGCGGATATCAGCAGATTCTTTTTGAAGATTTTGAAAATGAGAAAGCTGAGCTTGAAAAAATGATCGAGCAGAAAAATGATCTGCTTGAATCGGAAAAGGATATCAGAAAAACAATTGAAAGAATTAATAAGGAAGCAAGAGAAAGATTTCTTGGAACATTCGAACTTATCAAGGACAATTTCATAAAAATTTTCAAAGAACTTTTTTCGGAAGGCGATGAAGCAAATCTCAGAATAGTTTATGAAGAAGATGAAGACGGTAAATTAATTGAAGATCCGCTTGAAGCTAAAATTGAAATTATAGCTAAGCCAAGAGGTAAAAGGCCGACTTCCATTGAATTATTATCAGGGGGCGAAAAGACTCTGACCGCGATTGCTCTGTTGTTTGCAATCTATCTTGTAAAGCCTTCGCCATTTTGTGTCCTGGACGAAGTTGATGCGCCGCTTGATGTCGCTAATCTCGCCCGGTTCAATAAAATGATCAGAAAGTTTTCGGATAAAACACAGTTCATTCTGATTACACATAACGAGAGAACAATGGAATCAGTTGACAGATTGTATGGCGTTACAATGCAGGAGGCAGGGATTACAACAATAGTAGAAACAAGATTCAAGAGCGATGAAAAACTACAGGCTTAAAATATTCTGCGACTTTGACGGAACAATTGCTAAAAATGATGTCTGGCTCAACTCGCTCGGTAAATTTGCCTCAGATAAGAAGAAGTTTAAAATGATATATGAGGAAATGCTTGCGGGAAAGTCCCGGTCAAAGGAAACCGGTTTCAGACAGCTTGAATTGATTGAAAATTTTTCAACAGACAAATTTAATCAGTATCTTGATGAGGAAGAAATAGACGAGCACTTTAAAGATTTTGCCGGCTTCTGCAAAGCAAATGGATTTGAACTCAATATCTTAAGCGGCGGCTGGGATTACTACATCAGGCACATACTGAATAGGGAAAACATTGATGTCAATTTTTATTCCACTAAAATGCTATGGGATTCTGCAAATAATAATTTATCTTCTGAGTTTGAATACTCCGATGAATACTGCAAAACATGTGAAACTTGTAAAAGGAATATTCTTATTTCCAGAACAAATGATCTGGATAACGAAGTATCTGTTTTTATCGGAGACGGTACATCCGACTTTTGTGTCAGCCGGTATGCCGATATTGTCTTTGCAAAGGGAAGATTAGCTTCTTTCTGCTGGAAGAATAACATAACCTATTTTGAGTACAGTAATTTTTCCGATATTAAAAATAAAATCATCAAGTTAACCCAGAGTAAAAAAATTAAACATAGACAAGAAGCAAAAATAAGAAGAAGAGATGTTTTGATGGGAGGATGATTTTTAAATTTGGGATTTGGGATTTACAATTTAGGATTTAAACTAATAATTAATTATTCACGATTCACAAATCAACCAATTAACCGGCTTGAGAGATTTAGGTAATTTTTTTTTCAAATACAGAAGTTACATACCCGTTCCTCTTGTATTTATCATGATAATATTCATGAAACCCACACTGCTCAGTATTATTGTCGGATTTATTGTTGCACTCAGCGGGGAATTGATAAGAATCTGGGCAGTAAGTTTTGCCGGTAGCGAAACCCGGACGACTTCAGGTGTGGGAGGCACATTTTTAGTTACTCAGGGTCCTTATGCAATAGTAAGAAATCCACTTTACATAGGAAATATTCTGCTTTATGTGGGGATTGGGATAATGAGCATGGCCTTGTTCCCTTATCTTCAGATATTCGCATTACTTTTTTTTACATTCCAGTACTACTGCATCATTCTTGCCGAAGAAGATTTTCTTTCAAACAAGTTTTCAGATACATTTTCTCAATACAGGAAATCAGTAAAAAGATTCCTGCCATGGATAAACAATGTACCTGAGGAGATAAAATCAAAACTCGGTTTTAATCTTAACACTGGATTTAAATCGGAAAGAAGATCACTTCAGGCATTCCTGATCACTGCAGCTATTATTATATTCTATTTTATTCTTAAAGAATCTAAAACCTTTTAAGCCCTCGGATGAGACTGCTTATATGCTTTCTTTAACCTTTCGGGAGTGAGATGTGTATAAACCTGTGTTGTTGAAAGACTTTCATGTCCGAGCAGTTCTTTGACTGCCCTGATGTCAGCTCCATTATCAAGTAAATGAGTCGCAAAGGTATGTCTTAATACATGAGGTGATTTTTTCTTCAGGTCAGTAACCATAGATAAATTTTTCCTTATCATACGGTTCACTTTCATAGGATAAAGCTTTTTACCGGAATTGTTTAAGAACAGGTAATCGGATTGATTCAGATTGCTTATTTCTCTTATGTTAAGATAATTTTTCAAAGCTTTCTCAGCTTCTTTTCCGAACGGGACAATTCTCTCTTTTGATCCTTTTCCAAAAACCTTAATTGTACAATTTCTGAAATCAATCTTATCAATTTTAAGATTTATTAATTCCGATAATCTGATACCGGTGCTGTAAAACAGCTCAATTACAGCCTTATCAAGTATACTTATTTCTGAAATATATTTTTCACCGAGAAGCTTTCCCATTTCTTTTTCAGAAAGGAAAGAAGGGAGTCTCTTTTCAACCTTAGGAAAAATCAAAGCCGATGAATAATTTCTGGAAATATACTTTTTTTTAAACAGATACTTGTAAAAAGATTTCAGAACGGATATTTTTCTGGATATGGATTTCTTTGTATATCTTTTCTTATGAGCCAACGGATCTGCAAGATTTGCTATAAAGGATTTAAGAAAACTTAAATCAAGTTTGTCAAGATCAGGTTTTTTACTTTTTGAATTATTTCCGGTTTCATTAAAACATTTATTTATATATTCTGAATATTGTTTTAAATCTTTTTCATATGAAATAATGGTGTGAAGTGAGTAATTTCTTACTACCTTAAGATATTCCAGATATGCGAAGATGTATTCGTTAAATGATTTCGGCAATTTTATATTGCGTCTGAAATTGTAGAAAAATTAAATTCTGAAAGCTTCAAAGCAGGTACAACAATTTTTGCCTCACCCGACTCACTTCCGACAACTTTCTCCGATACCGACATATCTACAATGTTATTTAAAACATTGACCGGCGATTCATTAAACCTGAAATTATTAATTGAATGCTTTATCTTTCCGTCTTCGATCAGAAATACACCGTCCCGTGTAAGCCCGGTCAGTAAGATCTGGGAAGGATCAACTGTTCTAATATACCAGAACCTGATAACATAAATTCCTTTTTCGGTAGATGCGATTAAATCTTCCGTAGATTTATTTGTTCCGGTCATGATTATATTCGTCGGATAAGGCACATTTTCACCGCCAGTTTTCTTTGCCCAGTATCTGCTTGTAAATAAATTATCCAAAACTCCGTTTGTAATCCAATTTCTTTTTACAATAGGCATACCCTCACCGGAAAATGGTGCCGATGGTGCTTCTTTAAACTGCGGATCTGAAAAAATATTAACCGAGCTTCCCGCAATCTTCTCTCCGATCTTGTTTCCTTTTTCTTTATCGGAGAAAAAACTCCTGCCTTCGTCCGCGCTTCTCCTGTTCATGAAAAATCTGAGATTATTGATAAGATCAGACACAGCGGCATTATCCAGTATAGTCACATATTTTCCCGCTTCAAATTTTTTAGGGTCACTGGACAATAATGCCCTGTCCGCAACCCTGTCAGAAAAATTCCTGATGTTTAATAAATTTATATCGGCATAAGAACGGTGAATTTTACTCGAACCTTTTCCCTCTTTTACTCTCATTGTAGATGAAAAAACGGAATTAGTATTTTTATGATAAGCCGATAGCATATTAGTATTTCCAAGAGCTGTAAAACCTGATGAACTTGCAAAATACCCGGCCGCAGACAGGTTGTTACCTTCTGCCTTTTCTAAGGGATACAAGATTCTTTCGGATATATTCTGCGGTGTAAGATTATCTGTTTCCTCGAAAAATTCCTTCACATGTAAATAACCAGTTTGCTTTTCAAGCGGCGGCATGAACTCTTCCTTATCCGGCGAGAATTTTGCGATCTCTTCGGATTTTCTTACGCCTTCTTCAATTGACCCGTCATCTATTGATGTAATGGTTACCGAACCTGATTTTTTGCCAAAGTTAGATTCAATATTAACGGATATTGTATCAGACGCTCCGCATGTAGAAACTGAATTTAAAGCAAATCTTAAATTTTTCGAATTCCGTCCCTCTACAGATACTGAAGCAGAATCCGCTTTTGAAAAAGAAAGCACCTTGTCAATAAGAAGTTTTGCTTCGGACTCGCTTAAAATCATAAATTGTTATATTTGAGATTTTGTATTCAAAATATTTACCTGCCTGAATCTTGCCGGCACTGCACCGTGACTTACAGGTGATAACTGAGCCGGCTCACCTTTTCCGCAAAATAGTGAACCTCCCAGATAGTACTCACTTTCATCGCAAATTGAATCACAGGAATTCCAGAAGTCAACTGTATTTCCCTGATATGCAACATCGTTTATCATTCCGGCTTTCCTGCCGTTTTTTATTTCCCAAAATTCCTGACCTGTAAATTGAAAATTGTATCTCTGCATGTCAATGCTCCAGCTTCCCCTCCCTATAATAAGTATAGCATCATTCGTATCCGCTATAAGATCTTCCAAAGTTCTTTTTTCAGCCGAAGGTTTTAATGAAATATTCGGCATTCTCTGAATCGGAAAACTCGACCAACTGTCTGCATAAGCGCATGCAAAAGAATCATCACGATTTAAATATTTTGCAAGCTCTCTTGTTGTCTGATAATTTGAAAACATACCGTTTTCGATTATCGGCCACTCAACTGTTTTTACTCCATCATCATCATATCCTCTTGTAGCAAGTCCGTATTTCTGAGTCCGGTCTGCAATTAAATTAATTATGTCTGATCCGTACTTTAATTTACTCAGTTTATCCGGTGTCATAAAACTTGTTCCTGCGTAATTGGCTTCATATCCCAACGCCCTGTCCAGCTCTGTCGGATGTCCGCAGGATTCATGTATTGTAAGGAATAAATTATTGCCGTGAATAATTATGTCTTTTTTCCCGGGTGTGACAGAGGGTGCGGTTAATTTCATTCGCGCAGTTTCAACCGAACTTTCAATCTCTTTTTCAAATGGATATTCATTAAAATATTCATAACCGATACTCAATGGTGCCACATCGGTGCTTCTTGATTCAAATCTGCCTTCCTTCTTGTCAACTAATGTAACCCTGGTTTCAGCCCACGTTCTGTAAAGGTTTTGAATAATGACCGATCCTTCCGATGAACCAAAATATTTCCATTCATTAATAAACCACATAAAGGAATTAACATAATCTGCACCTAAAGTCAGAGCCAGCTCATTGTACTTTAACTGAAGATTAATCTTATCAGTAATTGAAACATCAAAAGGGTTCTCTTTGACAGGAGTAGCATAATAATCGTTAAATGAAATATTGGCGGCTAATTCAACAGGAATTTTCTGTAAAATTGAATTAGCTTTCGAAATTTGACAAGCCAGCTCAGTCACTTTCACAACTTCCGGCTCATTTACAAAGGCACTTGAAGCAAATCCCCAGGTTCCGTTTATTAAAACTCTGACTCCAAATCCAAAATTCTCACTGTCAGAAATGCTGTCAACTCTTTTTTCATTAGTACCTATATTTTGATTCCTGTTTTTACAAATCCTTATGTCGGAATATGAAGTCCCGTTATTTTTAGCTGTAAAAATTGAAGTATCGGAAAGCTTCTTAAAGTCATCCTCCGTTAAACTGTAAAAATTTCTCAAAGCTTCATCATTCATATTGCTGTCAAATGAGTTACGTCCAATTGCTTTTTCAACAATGCTTCCTGCTACGATTGCACCGCAGCAGCCCGAAACAGTAGATTTTATGAATTCTCTTCTTTGCATATTAAAATGAATTATTAATTTCTTTAAAACCTTTGACTGAACTTTCGGATCAATTTCCTAGAATTCCCTATCAAATAAAATACTAATACTAAAGATGCAATGATTGCTGCAATGATGCCTGTTATAGAATATACATTTGTCTACCTCTAAATTACACAATAGATTTCTTGAAATCGATTCATCTTTTTCAAACATTTTTATTTCGCAGAGGTATGATGTTCACGGATTGATCAGGTGAACACCACTTGAACAATTTGCAATTCCAATTTCGTAAGGAAGGATTTATCCATGAGAAGTAAAGCATAACTATTCGAGCTAAAGACCGAAACCAGTATTGAAGTCTCCTTCATTTCAAACGGGATTGAAAATAGAATAAAAAAAATTATATTGTCGCTTCCGCTTCCGTTTTATCTTTTGTCTCGTATCTGGTCTTGCATTGGGGACATTCCAGAAAATCTCCGTCTTTTTTAGTTGACTTCTTTACCAGATAAGTATTACCGCAATTTTTACAGTCCTGAATTACCGGCATTGTATTCGTAATAAAATCACAATCCGGATATTTTGTACATCCGTAAAAGAATCTTCCGCCTTTTGATTTTCTCTGAAGTATCTCCCCTTCCTTGCATTTGGGACATGTGATTCCTAATGTAATTGGCTTTATTCCATCACACTTTGGATAGTTTGTACAGCCGTAAAATTTTCCGTATCGTCCGACTTTAATCTGCATCTGAGCTCCGCATTTATCACAAATTACGCCTTTTACCATTTCAAGATCCTTCTCACTTGGCTGAACTAACGGCAAAGCGCCTTTGCATTTAGGGAATCTTTCACAAGAAAGAAATTGTCCGTTACGGCTCCACTTCTTTTCCATTTTTGCCCCGGTTTCCTTACCGCACTCAGGACAAACAATGTCAGTCTTCTCGACAAGACCTTTCTTAATTTCAGCAGCAATGGAATCGGCTTCATTTAAATCCTTGTTGAACGGGAGATAAAAATCATCGAGCACTTTCTTATAAGAGCTTTTCCCGTTAGCTATTGTATCAAGCTCCTCTTCCATCTGTGCAGTGAAGTTTACATTTATGACATCTATGAAATGCTTCGACAAAATTTTGTTTACTGTTCTGCCCAGTGTAGTCGCATGAAGTTTCTTTTCCTTCACTTCAACATACATTCTGTTTATCACAGTAGAAACTATTGCTGCAAATGTACTCGGTCTTCCTATACCTAGTTTGTCTAACTGTTTTATAAGACTGCTTTCAGTATATCTCGGCGGCGGATTTGTATAATGCTGATTTTTCGTCAGACTCAAGGATTTAACAATGTCATCAACATTCAAGTCTGCAGGAATTATAGTCAGATCCTCATCGTCATTTTCGTTTTCCGGTTTGTCTGTTGTGTCTTCTTTTACATCTTCATAAATTTTTAAAAACCCGCTGAACTTCATGACACTGCCCGTCGCTTTAAAAAGATAAATATTTCTGTCCCCTCTTGGAGAAAGTGCGCGAATGATGACTGTCTTCTGGTCAAGGACAGCCTGAGACATTTGTGATGCAACAAATCTTTTCCAGATGAGATCATATAACGCGTGAAGATCTTTTCCGAGCTTCTTCATATCCTCCGGCTTTCGGTTAACATCAGTTGGTCTTATTGCTTCATGAGCATCCTGCGTATTTTTCTTTTTTGATTTAAATACTTTTGCTTTTTCAGGGAGATACTCAGTACCGAAATTTTTGTCTATGTAATCCCTTGCTGAAGTAATTGCCTCATTGCTTACCCTTGTGGAATCTGTCCTCATGTAGGTAATAAGACCAACCAATCCTTCATCTTTATTGCCTTCAATGCCCTCATAAAGCTTTTGTGCAAGCATCATGGTTTTTTTCGGTGAAAATCCGAGACGTGAAGAAGCTG
This sequence comes from uncultured Ignavibacteriaceae bacterium, assembly GCA_964399995.1. GTDB lineage: Bacteria > Bacteroidota > Ignavibacteria > Tepidaquicellales > Tepidaquicellaceae > JAGPCH01. The sequence goes on along the minus strand of CAYNTN010000058.1, from coordinate 4,991 downwards.
TTTGTTGCAGCACACTGGTAGTAAATGGCGCGGGAGCATTGCGTCTGACTTCCTTTATGGCAATGTCTGTAATTTTATACTTATTATCCTTAAGTTCCTGAATTATTTTATGCGCATGATCAATGTCTCTGATACACGGATCCTCACCGTCAAATTTCAGCACATCATCATTGATCTTATACAGTTTCGCTGAAAATGGTTTCGAATTTCCCGAAGGCTTTGAAAACAATCCCTCAATTGACCAGTATTCCTTTGGTTTAAAATTTTCTATTTCATCTTCCCTTTCACAAATTATTTTTAAAGCAACTGACTGGACTCTCCCTGCCGATAATCCGAAATAAAATGTCTTCCATAAAAAGGGACTTACTTTATATCCCAGAATTCTGTCCATTACTCTGCGGGCAACCTGAGCAGAAACAAGATTCCCGTCTATCTTTCTCGAATTTTTCATCGCTTCTGCAATCCCTGTCTTTGTAATTTCATTGAAAAGAACTCTGTGAATTTTTTTCTTATCAATCACTACTTCATCCGCAATGTCCGAAGCTATTGCTTCACCTTCCCTGTCCGGGTCAGTCGCTATATAAACTTTGCCGGATGAAGAAGCTATTTTCCTCAACGAATTTATTACGTTTTCTTTCCCGGGGATTACTGCAAAAGTACCCTTATATCCGTTTTCAAGATCAACGTTCATTTTACTTTTTGGAAGGTCTTTAATGTGACCGATTGTTGCTTCAACTATAAAGTCTTTACCCAAATATTTATTGATTGTCTTTGCTTTAGAAGGCGATTCTACTATTACTAATGACTTAGCCATTTTTTAGATTTTATTTTAGAATATATAAATTTACGCAACCCATGGTGATCTGTAGGTGAATTCTTCAGGAATTCAGTGAACCGTATCATTATTATTAAGGATTAAACGGTTTAGTGAACCCCGATTGTCTTCCGTTTCAAATAATAGTGTTGAGAGAATAAGCTTAACTTCTTCCGGACCTGCCTTTTGATATCCTGCAAGTAATATTTTATTTATTATCTGCTCCTCCTCTGTATCAGAAATTATTCCAAGCTCTTTCATCTGAATTAAATATCCCATTCCACCGGTTGTAAATACATTTTTCTCCGAATTGTGAAAAAATCTGTGCGAACCTGATGTAAATGACGGTTCATTAAATAATTTTTCCCCGGTATCCGCTTTCGAAAGTATCCATGCAAAAGCCGTTATTATCTCGGTTTCGGAGTAACCATCAATACTTAATTTGTTCAAGTCTATCTCGTTAATCTGCTTGCTGTCACCTATTTCGTTTAATATGTAAACAATGATTTCAATTACTTTATCGTGCATACTTTTTTTTGATCTTTAAAAAATGATTTTCTTTGCTTCTCATCAGGGCAGTATCTGTTCTGCTTTTATCACTGTAACCGCAAAGATGCAATAAACCGTGAATGATAACCCTTAGTAATTCATTCTCAAAACTTTCCTTGTATCTGGCAGAATTCTTCCTAACCGTTTCGGTGGAAATTAATAACTCTCCTTCAATTAATCCTTCATCATTCAAATCATGGAAAGTGATTATGTCAGTCTCATAATCGTGATTCAGATATTTTTTATTATAATCCCGGATAAAATCATCACCGCAAAAAATCAGGTTTATACTGCTCATCTTTTTTTTCTCTGCATTTGAAATGCTTCTGATCAGTCCTTTTATGTATTTACCGCTCTCTTTACTAAATCTGAAATCATTCTGGTATATAAAAAATATTTTCAACAAAAACCAAAAGCTTATTAGATTTTTCCTGTAATGAAGATTGATTTACAAATGGTTAAACGGAATGAGTTTAAATTTCTAAAATATTGGAGTAAATAAATTTAAAAACAGCTAATTTAATTAACTGTATCCGAAATTGAAAGCGCAACTGCTGCCAGCAGTTTTTCAGAATTTAATTCGGAAAAATCCGTGCGTAGAATTTTTTTATCGACATTTGAATATAACGCACAATCACCCTGTTTCGAAACAATCAAACCTGATATGCTTGATTCTGTCTCTGATATGAAAATAACTTCTTCCAGCATTTCGCTCACTATAAGGTTTGTACAGGATTGAAGCTGCAGATGTGTATTACTTGTATAAACTGAAATTAAACAACCCTCATCTTTTTCAGTAAATATCTCAACTGAGATATTGGAATTAATCCTATCATTCTTAATATTAATGACAAAGGAATTTTCAGTTTTTTGAAATTTCCCTGAAAAAAGAACTTCAATGTTATTCAGCTCTTCCTCCCGGATTCGTAATTTTTGAAGAGTCAATTTCGGCAATTATTTTATTTAAAAACCCTAACTGATGCGTCAATTAGGGTTTTGTTTTAAATTTTATCCAAAAAAACTATTTGATTAACTTTACGTTTGTCGCCTTTAGTCCTTTTTTGTCATCAAGTAATTCAAACTCAACTTCCGCACCTTCGGAAAGGGTTTTATAAGAATCGTCTGATATTACGTCAGCAAAATGTACAAATGCTTCTTTCCCGTCGCTTGTTACTATAAACCCATAACCTTTTTTTGAATCAAACCATTTTACTTTACCTTGTGGCATTTTTCCTCCGGAAAATAAATTATTGCATTTGAAACTTAAAACACAGATCAGAAAAGTTTTTATTTGTTTCAAATGCAATTGATGATCTGTATTTTAAAATCCTTCCTGGGGATTTTATAGAGTGCTGTAAAAATATCTATATAAATTTACTTTGTCAATTAACAATCAATAAGATTCATAAGATTTATAAGATTTATAAGATTTATAAGATTCATATTTCACATAAACTTAAAGACTTAAAAAAAGCGGTTTTTGCAGGAAACCTTTTCTGCAGCCGTTTCGTCTAAACTTAAAACTAAAAGTTTTATTCATTTTAAATAATATCTAATTAAATTCAAATAAATTTCATCAATTTAATTTTGGAGAATAAATCATGCTTGTTAAAGTTTTTACAATTTTGGTGCTTTTAATTTCAGCATCTTCTCTCGTATATTCCCAAAGCTCAACTTCAAACAGAGATCTGGTGTTTTATAAAAAGTACATCAGTAAACCTTCAATCGAAGTCTCATACGGTGTATCAAGTATCAGATTAAACGGCTCGAGCTACGGCTTGGCAGATGCCGGGATGCTTGAAATGAAACTTGGATTTACAAAGCAAAAGAAAAGCAGCTATGGAAAGAATATTCTAAATTACAGAAACGGATATATGTTCCTGAGTAATGCATCTTCAGACAGTTACTCCGGCTCTGATAATTCAGGAACTGAAAACACTTTATGGAGATTTGGCTTCGGAAACAAAACCGGATACGGAGTGAAGTTCGGATCTGTTTCTATAATGCCATATAGTTCCAATTCTTTTGCATGGTCGGAATTAAGCTATCCGGTTTCGGAAGAAACCGTTTCAGAAAACTCAGTTCTGGCTGATTTTAATAATGCATTTCGTTTCGGAACAACCACCGAAGCAGGAATTAACCTGCAGCTGGCTCCGGGATTTTCAATTCAGCCCAAATATGAAATTTCAGACATTTTCCCGAGACATCTTTTCGGAAAGCAGCTTATGAGTACGATGATAGAAATGGGAGGTCTTTTTTTAATTGAAGGATTTACAAATCAAATAATGAAGAATGCTCCGGTCGCTGGTACTTTCGTTAGTTTTATTCTGAAGAACGCTTATGAATACGGATATTATCAATTGAGGAAAAATCAGATGAACTGGCCGTTCACCAGTACCGCTCCTTTAAGATACAATACTTTTAAGTTGGGAATGACATTCACTTTTTAGTTGAAAGTTAAAAGTTAAAAGTTAAAAGTTGAAAGTTAAAAGTTGAAAGTTAAAAGTTGAAAGTTAAAAGTGAACTTAAACTATTATACATTAACTTTCAACTTTTAACTTTCAACTCTTCAAAAAGCATTCTTTATATGATTAATTTCTGCTTTCCCATTATTTAAATATACACTTACAATGTCTAATCTTAAATCATATCCGGCATATTTTTCATTTTCCTGCACAAAGCCTAAGGCAGATTTTTTTATCTGATTTTGTTTTGTAAAAGTTACGGCTTCTTCCGGTTCTCCATAGTTTTTGTTACGTCTTGTTTTTACTTCCGCAAATATAAGGAGCTTATTTTTTTCATCTTCGAAGATCAGATCCACTTCAGCTCGCTCGAAACGGAAATTGTTTCTGATGAATTTCAGGTTTTTACTTATAAGATAATTTCTGGCGATCAATTCGCCATTTGCTCCGAGCCGGTTTTTATAAGCACATTTCATTTTCAAACATATCAATAGTTCCGAAATATTTTCTGCAGAAACTTCTCCTGTGAATGTCACACAAACCGTATTCTTTAATCTTCTTGCTGTGGTTCACTGTCGGATATCCCTTGTGCTGATAAAAATCATACTCGGGATAACGTAAATGGTACCCGCGCATTATATTATCCCTGGTTACTTTGGCAAGAATTGAAGCTGCGGATATTTCAAAAATTTTTGAGTCTCCTTCAATTATAGTTTCATAGTTCAATTCATTCTGAAAATTTCCGGGCAGCTGAAAATAATTCCCGTCAATCAGATACTTATCCGGTTTTACATTTAATTTCTGCAAAGCGTTAAACATTGCTTTCATAGTAGCCTTAAGAATATTAATTTCATCTATTACCACATTATCAACTTCAATAATTTTGTAATCGAGACTGTTATCCGCAATTTTCACAAACAAGTTCTCTCTTTCGAATTTTGTCAGTAATTTCGAGTCTTTTACATTATTAATTTTAAAACCGTACTCAAATACAACAGCAGCAGCAACTACAGGTCCTGCCAAAGGTCCTCTCCCCGCTTCATCAATTCCGCATATAAGCATAATATTTTTTTTCATAAAATATCTATTCAATTAACAATTAACAATTAAAAATTAACAATTAACAATTAACAATTAACAATTAGCAACCATTGAGTAGCTATAAG
>CAYNTN010000057.1:0-27828 GCA_964399995.1 uncultured Ignavibacteriaceae bacterium | reverse complement strand
AAATTATCATTTATTCCGACCCGGTCTACGTGAAGAAGATCTTTCCACACTGATGCAAGCTTTTGTTCAAGTTCACTCCGCGGAGCAACGTATTCATTACTTATCAGCTCACTCGCATCCGGTTCAGGAAGTGCCTTGCGGTCAATTTTTCCGTTCTGTGTTAAAGGCAGCTCTTTCAGCTCTACCCATAATGCAGGCACCATGTATTCCGGAAGACGGCTTTCGAGATAATGAATTATTTCATCTTTATCAAAAACTCCTTCGGGTACTACATAAGCAACCAATCTTTTGCTTCCTTCACCTGCATCACGCGCTGTTACAACTGATTGCCGGATTGATTTACATTCCTGAAGCGCGCTCTCGATCTCGCCAAGCTCAATCCGGAAACCTCTTATCTTTACCTGATCATCAATCCTTCCGAGATACTCAATTGTCCCGTCCGCTAACCATCTTCCTAAGTCTCCCGTTTTGTATAATCTCGCTCCGTCCTCATTATTGAAAGGATCTTTGATAAATCTCTCTTCGGTTAATTCCGGACGGTTCAAATATCCTCTTGCTAAACCTGAACCTCCGACATGAATTTCACCTGCTATACCAACCGGTACAATCTTTTGATTTGAATCTAAAATATATGCTGTCAATGTTGGTATCGGTTTGCCGATAATACTGATGCCTGAATTAATCTGCTCCCGGTCAATCTCCTGATAAGTAACATGCACAGTTGTCTCAGTGATGCCGTACATATTGATCAGCTTGCATTCGGGATATGATTGTTTCCAAGGTTTTAGCTTAGAAGGATTGAGGGCTTCGCCTCCGAATATTACATACCGCACAGGAACTGACTTTACATTGCCGGTCATTATATCCTGCAGCACATAAAAAGCTGAAGGTGTCTGATTTAAAACCGTTACCTTTTCTGAAAGGATTAATTCCGAAAAAAGCGAAGTGTCTTTGGTTACTTCCTTTGGAACAATGACAAGCCTGCCTCCGAAAAGCAATGCACCGTACATCTCCCATACTGAAAAATCAAAACAGAATGAATGGAACATTGTCCATACATCGTTTTCATTGAAATCAAAAAGTGACGGATTAGTTTTCAGTAACCTCACTACATTATAATGACAGATCAAAACACCTTTAGGCCTGCCGGTTGAACCTGAAGTATAGATGACGTATGCAACATTTTCGGGCTTTAATGACAAAGGCAGATTGTCCGGTGATTGTTTGTTAATCTCAGACCGGTCCCCGTCTATTTCTATAATATCAACATTTTCATTTACAATTAATTTTGATCTGCATTCTTTGCTTGTTACAACTACCGGTGAGGATGTATCTTTTATCATGTAACTTATCCTGTCTTCAGGATAATCAGGATCTACCGGGACATAAGCTCCGCCTGCTTTTAAAATTCCAAGTATGTCCGCAATCATCTCCATGCTTCGTTCTATACATACCGGCACCAGTGTTTCGGCTTTTACACCTTTGCTTTGAAGGTAATGTGCAATCTTGTTTGCACGTTCATTGAGCTCTTTGTAAGTCATCTGCTGACCTTTAAAAACCAGAGCAGCATTATCCGGTGTCCTTGCCGCCTGTTCCTCAAACAAATCAACTATGGTTTTGTCTTTTGGATAATCTGCTTTCGTATCATTGAACTCTCTCAGCAGCTGACCAACTTCCGGTTCAGTCAGCATTTGCAGCAAACCTGTCTTTTGAGACGGATCAGCTGCTATGGAACTTAGAAGCACATTATAATGCAAAGTCATCTGCTCAATCGTCTGCTCACTGAATAAGTCTGTGCAATATTCAGCAAAGCATTCAAGCCCGTCATCTGTTTCAGTAATATTAAAAAATAAATCAAACTTGGAAATGCCCTGCTCAAAAGGTTCGATTGAAAGATTAAGATTTCCGATCCGTAATGCGGGAAGATCCGGTGTATTCTGCATTGTAAACATCACCTGAAACAACGGGCTTCTGCTGATATCTCTCTGCTTTACTGTTGCCTCGACCACTTTCTCAAACGGCGTATCCTGATATTCATATGCTTCTAATGTTGTTGATTTTACCTGTTGTAATAATTCTGTGAAAGGAACATCCGGGTTTACCTCGCTGCGTAAAGCCAGAGTATTTACAAAAAAGCCAATCAGATTTTCAACATCCTCCTGCTGACGCCCGGCTACCGGACTGCCGACAATGATATCTTTCTGAGAGCTGTAATTGTGCAGAAGTACTTTGAAAGCCGCAAGAAGTGTCATGTACAGCGTTGTGCCGCTCTGCTGACTTAGTCTTTGCAGCTGATCGGTTATCTCTTTGTTTATCTTAAAATTTTTAGATGCGCCTTTATAACTTTGAACCGCAGGTCTGCTAAAATCTGTGTGCAGTTGTACTGGCTCGGTTCCTTCAAGCTTTCGCTTCCAGTAATTGATCTTCTTTTCTAATACCTCACCCTGCAAATGATTTCTCTGCCACAAAGAGTAGTCCGCATACTGAAGAGGAAGAGGCAATAACTTTGCTTCCCGTCCTTCTTCAAAAGATTCATACAGCTCAGCAAATTCCCTTACAATAACACCTGTTGACCATCCGTCGGATGCAATATGATGCATAGTTACTACAAGCAAATGCTCGTCTTCATCAAGCCTGATCAGATCAGCCCTGAGCATCTCATCCGCTGACAGGTCAAACGGAACATTGACAAGCTGCTTTATAAAATTATTCAGTTCATCAGGGTTATTTCTGTAAACCGAACCGTCATGTTCTCCTAATTTCCATCCGTCTTTTTCTTTAATGTGCTGATAAGCTTTCCCTTCATTTATAAGAAATACTGTCCTTAGAATTTCATGTCTGTTTACAATCTGCTGAAATGCAAAGATCAAAGCTTTCTTATTAAGTTTTCCTCTTAACCTTATCACCGAAGGAACATGATATTGAATGCTTCCTTCCAGTTGATCCAGGAAAAATAAGCGTTCCTGGCTAAACGACAATGGAATGAAGTTTGGTCTGACTTGTTTTTCTATAATAGAAATCAGCTTCTCAGCCTCCGGATGATTTTTCTTAGATTCAATTAAAACCGCTAATTGTGAAATGGTTGGCTGTAAAAATATGTCAGTAATCTCAAGCTGAACTGAAAAGTGGGAAGATATTCTCGAAAGAAGCTGAATGGCTTTTATGCTGTTTCCTCCGGTCAGGAAAAAATCATCATTAATACCGAAATTATTGTGTCCAATCAAGTATTCCCAAAAGCCAAACAGAGTCTTCTGTGTTTCTCCTTTTGGGACAGCTAAATTAGCATCTCCGTTTTTTATAATTTTACCGTCAAGTAAGCTTACCAGATCTTTTCCTGATTTGCTTTTGAGGGTTTTATTTATTTGCTTGTTTTTCATGAATAGCAGGTAATGGATCCGTGATAGAATTTGCTTTCAATTTTGTAATTTTTATGAAAACATAATTCCTGCGTGCCAGCAAGGAACCTGAACCGTAAAATCAATTCTTTTGATTATTAATTATAAAATCTTGTTTTTTTTACTCCGATAATTTGAATTGATTAAATTCAAGTTTTAAAATTTTTTTTTCCGCTGATTTTATTTATCGAAGTTTTATTTATAAAATCATTTATAGAAAATCAGCATGGAAAACCCATATTTGAATCTTCTTCCTTCATTATTTTTAAACTTTTTACATTTCTTTGCTTTTCCTAACTTCAATTGTATACTGAAGCAAATCCTTTAACGAAAAGCAATATAGGGGAACTGAACTCCCAGAGTTGGGATGAGGTTTTAATTACCTTGATGAAATATGAAGTAAATTCGTAAGCATTCTTACTAATTTCTTAATTCTGTTAATTTGTTTAGCTATTTTAAATAAGTGCAGTCAAATTAGGTTTAAAAAAACATAAAATAAAGGATAATTTATAGATTTAACATATTGTTACTGTAATTAACACAATTCTCAAAAGAATTATCCTTAGTAAAATATTGTACAACAGACAAAAAAAATTGAAAACTGTGATTAACAATCCGGTGATTATAATTCTCTTTTTCATTGCTACTTTTGTAATTTTTCCTTCGATTTCTGTATCACAATCAAAAAAAAAAGTCAAAGAGGAATCCTTCATGGATAAAGTTCAGGATTTAATAGGGATAAGAAGATCATTCAGCGTTTCAAGTGAAACTACAAAACCCGGCGTGCTTTCATTTAAACAAAATGATGATCAGGAAGCTGTATTCAATATCGATGTAGCTGTGCTTTACAAAGGTTTTCGTTATGATGAATGGGGCTTTACTCCCTCTGTCCAGTTTGATTATTCAAGCAAACCCAAGGATCAGCTCGAAAAGCTCAAAGGCGGATTTGATGTATTTTACAAGTTGTATCAATATAATGACGATTATGCGAAAATTGAACCGGCTGTATCTCTGGAAAAGGATTTTTATAACGGGATATCTGTATTTCAGACAAGTCTGTCTTTTATTCCCCGATATCCTGATTTTTTTATTCCACTGAGAAACATTTCCGATATAAAATTTTTATATGACGGTAATGATAACAGGTGGGTCTTCGGATTTAATCCCATTATCGGAACAAATTTCAAAAGAACTTACGGAGGAGATCTGAACGAATCTGATTTCTATACTTCCTTTGCGGGGAGTCTTTCAATAAAAAGATATTACATGCTCTTCGAACTCTATGGAAGATATGAAGAGCCGGTTGAAAAGAATACTTATTCACTTTATAAATATGACGCTGCAGCAATTTTTTTCTTTGATGATAAAGAACGGTCATCTCTGAATATCAGAATAGAGCAGGAAGATCTCGGCGATAACAGGACAAGAAAAATTACCATCGGGTTCGGGATAAAGCTGTAGTTTCGAATTTTTATTTACCACTTAGGAACTAAGAGCACTAAGATTCACTTAGTTTAGAAGAACCCGGTTATTGATGTGTAAAATACTTTTTTACTAAAAGTACAAACAATTAAAAAATTTCACAATATATTTTAAAAATGAAAAATTTTACTAAATTACTTTTTGTTTTTTTAATTTTTACTAATGCTTCAGCTCTGTATTCACAATCTCTAACTGCTGAAGAGAAGGAAATACTGGAATTACAGGATAAGAGAATTTTTGGAAAGAACAATGAATTGGCAAAATTCCTTTCTCTGCCTGATTCTACCCTGAGAACTATGGCAATAATAGCGTTTGCTAATACAGGCGACACTAATTTTGCATCACAAATAGGTTTTCTTCCGAATCTATGGACAAATCCGTCTGAAAAATATTTGACTCCGAAAGATTACTGTCTATTAGCATTTGCAATCGGACAAATTCCATGCAAAACTTTTAAAGAATTACTGTCGGGATTGAGAAAGGGTAGTCCTGATAACTATCCGGCTGATTTAATTACTGCTTCAGGCAAAATTGGAGATGAAGAAGATTTAGAAAATATGCTTGCAATATATTCAGATAAAGCATTTAATGACATTGATGTTTACCGCTCATTGGTTATGGCTATAGCAAGATTTGCCTTAAGAAAAATCAAAAATGAAAATTCAGTTGATGCTCTTAAGCAAATTGCAAATATGACTGACTCATTAATTCAAAGGAATATTGCATTCGCATTCTGGAGAACGGGTGATAAAAATTTACTTGATACGGCAAAGCAGGAAATATATACACTCTCCGAATCAAATGACGCACAGACAAGAATGTGGGCTTACAATGCAATGGGAAAGCTTCAGGATAAAATGCTGCTGATGCTGATGCTTGAGTCTTTTAATTCGGAGAAAGACTGGCGTGTCAAAGTGAATATGCTGAACTCACTTACAAATTATAACCGTGACTCAATTCCTGAATTAACACTTCAGCTGTATTCTGTTTTAGGTGATGCGATCAGCGACAGTAGTGAGCATGTCAGTCTGACTGCACTCAATGTTTTGGGAAAAATGTTCACTGATGTAAATAAATCTTATAATCAAATTGCAAAATCTTTAGCCCCGAACATTAAAGAAGAAATGGTTTATGCACTGGATTCAGTCACTGAACTTTCGTGGCGTCAAAAGGCTGAGCTTGTAAATTCAATGTCGCTGATATACCGTGATGAAGTCAAAGATGATCTCTTAAAAACATATTCGAAAACTGATGACTATAATTTTAAATCTGCGATTGTAAAAGCTTTCGGAAATTTTAATGACGGAATGGTCTACAAAGTAGTTCGTGATACAATCAGCGCAGATGTTCAGAGATACAATGCAAAAAATCCAAACCTGACCGGGGATATGATCGGGAGCAATGATCTCGCAAAGCTCTACCGGGGTTTTGTTGAAATGCTTTCTAATCTCGATGAGAAAGTTGATGATGAAAATCAAAACATCATTCGTTTAATATTTACCGAGTTTGCAGGTTCAAAGGATCCCTTGATTACCGACATTTCCCTGAGCGCTCTGAAAGATTCACTGTATCTGAAAAACCGTGATGAAACAGCTTCTGTAATGTTATTTGACTACAATGAACTTGAATATCCGAAAGATCTTGATGTCAGTTTAATTTACATAGATGCAATGAAAGATTTATACAATGATAACACTATTAAATTATTGGAAACGAACCTTACTTCTGAGAATTATGAAATTGCAAAATCATCTGCTGATGCTCTGGAAAAAATAAATGGAAGGAAGTATGAATTCATTGCAGAACCGAAATATGATTTTGACTGGGATTATATGGAGGGTTTAGAGCACAAAAAATTTATTACTCTCAAAACAAATAAGGGTGACATTAAAATAGAATTGCTACCTGATGCTGCGCCGTTCACGGTAATGAATTTTTTAAAACTGTCTGAAAATAATTATTACGACAGTACAATTTTTCACAGAGTAGTTTCAAATTTTGTGATACAGGGCGGCGATCCCACGAGTACCGGCTACGGCGGACCGGGCTATTCAATACGAAGTGAGTTTTCACCGCTGTCTTATGAAACCGGAATGGTCGGAATGGCATCAAGCGGAAAGGATACCGAGGGAAGCCAGTTCTTCATTACTCATTCGGCAACTCCGCATCTCGACGGGAAGTATACTATCTTCGGAAAAGTAACTGACGGAATGGATGTTGTTGATAAAATAATGATAGGTGATTTTATTGAGGATATTGTGATAAATTAATAACCAGGATTTTTGTACCACAAAGTCACAAAGGCTCAAAAGTTTTTCATATTTTAATTCCTTAGAGCCTTTGAGTCTTAGTGGTAAATTTAACTCGAATAATTCATGTAAATTCATGAAATTACCGTCACTGCAACATTGACAATTTGAAATCGTTTTTAATATTAAATTCATACACACTGGACCAAACTTGGAATTAATAGAAACATTTGACAAATATCTTTCTCTTCCCCGCGAAGCAGCTTACAATCAGTATCTTGATGAAAGAAATCTGAAAATCTTCAGGGTAATGTTATTTATCTTTGAATTTATTTTCGGCTTAATCTTAATTATTAACCTTGCTACCCTCCAGACTTTTAACGCAGCTTTAGTCCTCGCGATTATAAATTTATTACTGATGGGGATCGCATTATTATTTTATAAAAAGATGTTTAATCTTCAAAATATCAGAAGATATATTTTTATTTTTTTGATTTTACAGCTTATTATGTTTATTTCTGTAGACGTTTTAACACCGGATGATGAGGATGAGGGAGATGAAGATAAAACGGAAGAAATCCGGAAATCGGAATCCAGAGGCAAGCAAAATCTTGACACACTGGCTCCCGGAGTTACATTTTCCATGGACACCGACCGCGACGATAAATTTGTACAGTATATTATTTTTTTTGGAATAATAGTTTTGATATTCCGATTTTCAAGAACTGAAATAATTCAATTATTCGTAATTGCAGTAGGCGGCTCTCTTGTAGCCATGCTTCTTTATAATTCAAAGTTTACATTAACCGCCAGTTTGCCGAATCTGATCACTGGATTTATTTTTTTCATTATTGCAATCACATCTGAAAAGAAACGGCAGAGGAAATTTTTCGGACAGTACAATACTTACTATGCAAGGAACTATGAAAACATAAGAATGAAAAAGGAGCTGAATTATGCTAGGGAGATTCAGCTTTCAATGCTTCCGAAAAATGATGCCGTAATAGGCGAACTGGAAATATCCGCCATATCTCTTCCCGCTACAGAAGTGGGGGGCGATTATTTTGATTACTTTAAAATATCCGATAATGAAGTTGGATTATTTATTTGCGATGTGTCGGGGCACGGAGTTGCAAGCGGACTGCTGCTGTCAGGATTAAGAAGCTGCATGCATCTGATACTCGAGGATAATACTAATCCCAAACTTGTCATTGAAAAATTGAACCGCATGATAAGAAAGACCCAGAGCCGAAAAATGTTTGTGACGGCAATCTTCGCTGTCATTGATTTTCAAAAAAACAAATGCACGCTATTCAATGCAGGACATCTCCCGCCTTATAAAATTTCAGGCGAATCAAAGGAAATTTTTAAAATTAAAAAACACGGACTCGCACTCGGAGCTATGAATACGGTTGAAAAGGAAGGAACTTCCAATGAAGTGCTGTTTGATTTTAATAAAGGCGATAAGTTGATTCTCTATACTGACGGTGTAAATGAAGCCATGAATCCAAACAAGTCCGAATACGGACTTGACAACCTTGAACTTTTCCTCAATAACAATGCCGATAAAAAATCAAATGAACTTGTGAAAGGTTTAATAGATGATGTTAAAAAGTTTACACAAAACAGTGTCTCAAGAGATGATCTGACGCTTTTAATCATTCAAAGAAATTAAAAGAAATTTTACCTCCAAGTCTCGAAGACTCTAAGTAAATAAGAATCAAAATATTTTTCTTTGAGTCTTTGAGACTTCGAGGTAAAAATACATATTAAAATGAAAAACAAAAAAAGAAAACCAATAGTCGGAATAATCATGGGCTCCAATTCCGATATGCCTGTAATGAAACAAGCTGCGGACATTTTAACAGAGTTTGAAATTCCATTTGAAATTAAGATCACTTCCGCTCACCGAACTCCTGATTACATGGCTTCATATTCAAAAAATGCATACAAGCGCGGAATAAAAGTTATAATCGCAGGAGCAGGCGGTTCTGCCCATCTTCCCGGGATGTGCGCGGCATATTCACCTGTTCCTGTGATTGGGGTTCCAATAGAAACTAAAACTCTTAAAGGATTGGATTCACTTTTGTCTATTGTTCAGATGCCTTACGGCGTACCCGTTGCAACAGTCGCAATAAATAACTCAAAGAATGCATCTTTATTAGCTGCTGAAATTCTTGCGATTTCGGATAAAAAAATATTGGAGAAGGTAATTAAGTTTAAAAATAAAATTAAGAAAGAGTCGTTGAGCTTTAACAGCAGAAAGTAATCATCAATGCACAAATGGCTGTGGCTTGTGCTGAAGTATAATAATGCGAACATGTTTGTTGTTGTGAAGGAAACTTTGAGTGATGCAATTTTACACAAAAAGCCGCCGGAATAAATTCCGGCGGCTTTTAATATATTAGTATCCAGGCTGTAAGTTCCTAATTATAATTTCAATTATAGTGAAACTACTTAGGTCCTTATAAAGCTACCTGTCCAGTTGCACTTACTAGTGAATGAATTAGTGTTCTGTTATAACGGACTCTTTTCTTCCACAAATGCAACTGCATTGTTATATGTAATTATCAGATCCGTAAGAGTTGTCAACAGATCTCCATTCACATCTGTCACTACATACCCGGTTACAAAATTATTTGCATCATTAGCAATCGCAATTATGTCAGTCAAATCAACTACTCCGTCTTTGTTCACATCACCAGAATAAATTGTCCACTCCGATCCTACTAATTTTAAATTTTCTCCGTAAGCCGTTGCTGATGAAGAAGTAAAGTCATAATTTACAGGAATACCTATGAAGTTTACACCTGCAGCACTCCAGGTATTTATGGAGTTTCTTTGGTCTACAACAATATAGTAATCTCCGGTTGGAGCATTATCAAAAGTGTATGTACCATTTCCATCTGTATCCAACACAGAAACTGCAGAATCAACCAAAGCAAAAGGTGCATTAGTTTCCCTCAAATAAACTTTTGCAGTATCGCTTACCATAGGGGAATTGCTTTCAACTGTAGGACTATAAAGCCCTTCTATAATTGCTGTAATATTAAGTTCCAGTGATAACGGCGCTGTAAGTTCAATTACTGTAAAGTTACCCTGTGAACCAGTAGTACCCGTATAACTACTAGTCCAACATGCACTAATTAATGTTCCGTAACCTCCTGTCGTAGTTGTAATGGCATCTGTACTTCTTGATGTTCCGGTAAAGCCGCTATGGCGCAGTTCAACCAGCACATTTCCACCGGTATATAACCACGGCGTGTTGAATACAATCTCGGGACCGAAATCGTTAGGTGTGTTTCCGAATGTATATGAATTAGCAGGAATAAATAATGAGCCTGAACGAACTTGTGTTTGCGGTCCTACTATATTGTTTGCGAATGTAAGACTTCTATTCGCAGGTTCAACACTTCCGCTGAGATAAATGTCATAATTTGTGTAGGTTACATCCGTCGTCGGCCAATTAGCCGTCGAAGAAGTCGGGATTCTCATCTTGAGTCCGGTGAGATTTTTTCCTACGAGCGATGTAATCTGGCTTGCCTGTATCAGCCACTGGTAAGTTCTTGCAGCATTAGCAAGAGGACCCAAAAAGGTACCTGTACCGGGAATGGTTTCGTAAGCATTAGGGACAACCACTGAACCCGAGGGAGGATTAACTGTCATACCTCTTGTTGCAGTATCATTTGACCTGTCTTCGTCTGAGCCCAATTGAGTATAGCACGTAATTGTATAGGCTCCCGGAGTATTCCCTGTAAATGAAGCAAAGTTTACATTTGTTTTCGATAATGGTCCTAAATTATTTACAGCCTGAGTGCTTGAATATCCCCCCGGTTCTATGGTCATTGTAACATTAAATGTTTGTGAAGCAGAACCAAAATTGGTTATCGTTGCCTGTGGAGTATGAATTGATTGATATGATATGGTTAAAGGCGGACTATTTATTGAAGAAGTGCCTACGTCATTTGTCAGTACTCCAACAGGATGTTTAAGGTCATATCCGGTTACTGCATAATTTTGCCAGTTCAAATAAAGATAAACGTCTGGATCTCCGTCTAAGTTTGGATCTACTACCTCTACTTCTGCACCGCCTGCTATGCCGATATCAGGTCCGGTCAAATTAAAAGTGTATGAATTTGCCAATAGACCTGTAGCCAAATCAATTTTATGTAATACATTAATCGTACCGCCGGTTACACCTGATTGTGACCATACCCACAAATATGCATATCCCGGTGTCGAAGCGCTGTCGAATCCCAAACCGTATTTTGATGTAGGAGAACCTGTAATAGTTCCTAATATATTACCAAGAGTATCGCGACATACAATGTCTGTATTAAAATCACAGCTCCAGAATCCTTTTCTGTTTGGGTCCCATGCAATCGCCCGGTAAACAGCTCCGGTATGAGTGTAAGTAGCAATCGTATTTCCTAATGAATCCATTTTTTGAAGTATGGTACTCGCTTTTCCGCCCCATATATACAGCGTCCCTGAACCGTCGGGAGCAACAGTCATATCCCGTATAGAACTTGTTGCCGAACCGCCTCCTCCAGCAGCATAATTTGTGTTTGAATCGGCTCGCGTACCTGGTCCGCCTCCGGGTCCGTCCGCATTATACCTGTAGAGGGTTGTTGCATTCCATCGATTTAGATAGAATTTGTTCTTAAATCTGGTAGCGCCAACAGTTCCGGCACTTACATTTGGAATTGTCGAATAATTCCAGTTGAAAATTGTCGGGTAGGGCCATCCAGAACCCGGTGTTGTGTCCGCTTGCAGCGGCTCATAGCTAAGACCATCTCCTGCAATATCAGGACGTCCGGATTCTTCCCATTGAACGTTTACAGGTGCGCTGTCATTTCTAGGGTCTGTAGAGTTTGGTAACTTTGTATAGAATGAAAAAGCAACCAAACAAATGAGTACAACAGGTAGAAAATACATGAGTGTTTTTGATTTCATTTCTGCTCCTTTAGGTTAAGTTAGTAAATTTGATTAGTTAGTGAATATATAAATAAATAATCTAAAATTTATTAGTTAGAACTTATCTATGGGCAAAGAAATTATGTTTAAATGTATTGCTTATTAGAAAAGTATATGTTTCAGTGTATAAAAGTTAGAAAAAAAAATATTAAGAAACCATACTATTTTAAATTGGTCAAAAGTAGATTTTACAGATTTTGTATTTGTATCAATTCGTAAAGGAAATTGTGAAGTACAGTCTTTGCAAAGTTTCACACTTTGGAAACCGAATCCGGTTTAAAAGTATCCGTTGGAGCTTTTTATTTTAAACATAAGATCTAAACGAACTCCATTCCTATGTACACGACAAAAACCCAAACTCGACTATTGCACGTGAAATACTTATGTTAGTGCTCACCAGAAATGTGAATCAAAAACTCGCATAGTCAATTTTTGATAATACTCTTTTTATATTGTAAAATATACATATTGTAAGCATATTTTTAGACTGGAATATATCTAATCCAAACCCCGAAGGGGTGGTATTATTATAGAACAGTATTCAAAAAATAAACCCCGAAGGGGTGACATTATTTCTTGAGCAGATTATCATAATTATTGTTAAACGTTAATTAATGAAAGGAGTAAATTTATTATGCCTGGAACATTCTCACAAATCTACATACAAGTCGTCTTTGCAGTCAAAGGCAGACAAAATCAATTTGATAAAACATGGAAGGAAGATTTAAACAAATATATTGCAGGAGTAATTAAAAAGAAAAATCAAAAATCAATTATAGTCAACGGCGTCTCAGACCATATTCATGCGTTTCTTGGACTTCGTCCCTCTATGGCATTGTCAGACCTGGTTCGGGATATGAAAAATAATTCAAGCAATTTTATTAATGATAATAAATTCTTGAAAGGTAAATTTTCTGGCAGGAGGGTTATGGAGCGTTTTCCTATTCGAATTCTCAGATAGACCGGGTTTATAAATATATATTAAACCATGAACAGCATCACAAAAAGAGAACTTTCAGGGAAGAGTATATCGGTTTTTTGGAAAAGTTTAATGTTGATTATGATGAGAAATATTTATTTGACTGGATTGAATAGCATAATCGTTTATTGTTTGGATTTATTTTTAGTCCCTTAACAATAATGTCACCCCTTCGGGGTTTAATTTCTTGTTCTGCCGGTTTTATAATAATGTTACCTCTTTCGGGGTTTTAAAATTACTTCATGTAAATATTACAAAGAAATTCGAGTTTAGATTTTTGTCGTGTACAAAAACTCCATTCACTCCACACTTTATTGTCTTAAATATTCAATCATAAGTAGGTATTTTGTATATCATTTAAAGGCACCAAAAACAATAATTCAATCATTTCTCAAACTAAAAATACCATATGAAAAAGATCAAAACAATTATTATGGGAGCAGCAGGCAGGGATTTTCATAATTTTAACGTCTACTACAGAAATAATCCCGATTACGAAGTTGTAGCTTTTACTGCAACTCAAATACCATTCATTGATGACAGAAAATATCCGGCTGAGCTCAGCGGCAAACTTTATCCTAAAGGAATTCCTATTCTTCCTGAAGAAGAACTTTTTGAATTAATAAAAAAACATAAACCTGACGAAGTTGTATTTTCATATTCCGATGTAACATTTGATTATGTAATGACAAAAGGTGCAATGGTCAACGCTGCAGGACCTTCATTCAAAATGTTAGGGTATGATCAGACAGCAGTGAAGTCTGTAAAACCTGTAGTTGCTGTTGTAGCATCGAGAACCGGTTCGGGTAAAAGCCAGACTTCAAGGAAAGTCATGGAAATATTAAATTCATTTGGCAAAAAAGTAATAGCGATCAGACATCCAATGCCTTATGGAAATCTTGCAAAGCAGAAAGTTCAGAGATTTGCAAAAATTTCCGATCTGGAAAAACACGAGTGCACTATCGAAGAAATGGAAGAATATGAACCGCACGTTGCAAGGGGAAATGTTATTTATGCAGGTGCAGACTATGAAGCAATTATTCGGGAAGCCGAGAAAGAAGCCGATATAGTAATCTGGGACGGAGGCAACAATGATCTCCCGTTTTATAAATGCGATCTGATCATAACTGTTGTAGATCCGCACAGAGCCGGACATGAACTGCACTATTATCCGGGTCTGACTAATCTTCTCCTGTCTGATGTCGTTGTAATAAATAAAATTGATTCTGCTGATCCGGCAAATGTATATATGGTCAGAAAGAATATTGAAAGAGTAAACCCTGAAGCAGTTATAATTGAAGGAGCCTCACCTATTACTCTGGAAAATGTCAAAGATGAAATTCATATAAGAAATAAAAAAGTACTTGTCATTGAAGACGGTCCGACGCTAACTCACGGTGAAATGAAATACGGCGCAGGAACTATAGCAGCTGAAAAATTCGGAGCTGCAGAAATAATCGACCCGAGAAATTATGCCGTAGGTACAATAAGAGATACTTATAAAAAATATCCGGGTATTGGAAATCTGCTGCCTGCAATGGGATACGGAGATAAACAGATCAGAGATCTTGAAAAAACAATCAATAAAATTCCCTGTGACTCGGTAATAATAGGAACTCCAATTGATTTAAGAAGACTTATTGATTTTAAAAAACCGGCTTTGAGAGTTACATATGATTTACAGGAAATAGGCAGACCGAATTTGTATGACATTCTTTCGAAGAGGTTTTCGCATAGTATTGAATGATGAGTGTTGAGAATTGAGTATTAGTCATTAGACTGTCGCAAGTAAAATTCTAATCAAAATGGTAAGAAAAATACTGAACTAAGAAACTGTCTGAATTAGGATTCATAGGATTAAAGGCTTTTAGGATATACGACAAAAATCAAATAATAAACTTTAGTTTCAAAGAGAAAGAAGAAATGAAAGTTTAATCTTATAATCTTAGAAATCCTAATTCAAACTATTAGGAAGAATTGAATTAAAACTTTTGGGGACTGGCTATGCAGTTTATGTATTGAGAATTAGAGTTATAATTTACCAATCAACCAATGACTATTTCACAAGCAGCATTCTCTTTGTTTGCATGCTCTTCCCGTCAAGAAATAAAGAATAAAAATACACCCCGCTCGGCAGCTGATAATTTCCGGTTGATAAGTGATAGTTATAATTTCCTTCATTCTTCCTTTCGTTAACTAATGTAGCAACTTCATTTCCGAGAACATCATAAACTTTCAGTGTTACAAAACGATTTTCCGTTAACGAATAACGAATAACTGTTTCCGGATTAAACGGATTCGGAAAATTCTGTTCAAGCTTAAAACCCGAAGGAATTTCCGAATTGATATTATTAACAGAAACTACTTCGTTATCATCATAAACTCCATTATGCCTTACATTAAATTGCCAGACCGGATTTACAATACTTGATGAATTAAAATTTATACCCGTATTCCAGATGTAAACGTTTGTTTCATTGCTTCCTCCTGCAGTAAAGCCGGCTCCTACTAAATCAAGTGTTCCGTTGTTATTTAAATCTGCTAAGCACGGCATATTGAAAAAAGAAGTTCCGATGGTCGGAATAGTCCATCCGCTTACAGGAGTACCATCATGATTGAATGCAAGATAATTTCCCATCCCTGAAATTTGTGTATTGTCATCAACAAGAAGTTCTAGCTGACTATCATTGTCAATATCAGCAAGCGCAACCTGATTATTCACCGCATTAATAGGACCGATCGGAAAGCCACTTAACACATTACCGTTTTTATCCCATCCGTAAATATAATCAGCAGGAATTCCGCTTCCAACCTGATCACCTACTATTATATCAATAATGTTATCACCATTTACATAGCCCAGCACAGGCGGAGCATATATCCACCAGCTGGTGGTTTGTGGCCATCCTGGTAAAACCGTTCCGTTATTTTTTAAAATGTAAAGATAACCTCCGCCGCTAAGGTAATGACTTCCAAATAATATTTCCCGGATATTGTCTCCGTCGACATCAGCAAGAACCGGTGAGGAATAAGAATTAACATCCCCGTTCGGCATACTGTATGGAAAACCTACCACAGCATTTCCATTTCTGTCCCAGGCATATATGCTCAAATAAGATTCAGAAATTATTTCCGGAATTCCGTCACCTGTTATATCACCTGCAGCTGAACTCGAAGCAGGAACATGATTGATTGATTTGGGCCAGCCCTGAAAAGCTGTCCCGTCACCTTTATAAACCCATACTTCTCCGACCGGATAAATTCTTTTATTTGTAATTATTTCCAAAGCTCCGTCATTATTAAGATCCGCAAGGACGATTGTTCTTGAAGTTGCTCCGTGATTAATCGGAAAACCCGTTACAGGCGTTCCGTTTTTTCTGAATGCATAAATTATTCCGGCATTTCCGATGAAGTTGGAAGTTCCAGCAACTATCTCTGGCTGTCCGTCTCCGTCAATATCTCCGAAAGACGGAGCACCCTGAACCGGATAAGAAAGATTCACAGGCCAACCTGTTACATTTGAACCGTCTATATTCCACGCCTGAATAGTCTGCCCTATTCCATAAACAATTTCAAAATCACTGTCAGTATCCATCTGACAAAAAATTCCTCCCTCGAATGACTGCCCGCTTACTGTCTTAGGAAATCCCGTAAACACGGGAAAAGAATCCGCATCAAAGACTTTTCCTGTAAAATTATTTCCGTCATACTCCAGGACATTTACCTTATTCATTACATCGGGAATTAAATTGTAATCTGACTGCATAAATGAAACTTGATATGAATCATAAATCTCAAAGCCACTGCTGTTAATGCTAAGTAATAATATTAAAAATAGAATAATGTTTTTCATTTTAAAAATCTCCTTGGTTGGTATTATAAAATTCAAAAAGTAATTAACTCAATCCGGTACATTAATTATTCAAGCTTTTTTATTTTATCAGCAACATCATCTTTGTCTCTTTAAAATTACCAGCTTCAATTGTATAATAATAAATTCCGCTTGAATTATTTGATGCGTCCCAGGCTACTTCATAAGTACCGGAATTAATTTTCTGGTTCATAAGCGTTGTCATTTTTTTCCCGGAGATATCGTAAATCAACAATTTTATATCAACCGGGGACTTACTGTCCGGAATATCAAATTTAATTTTAGTAACAGGGTTGAATGGATTCGGATGATTTTGATACAATTTAAAATGTTCAGGCATTTGTAAATTACTTACAACATTTGTTATAATAGTATTTACAGTATCTGAAGGTATGGAATTTCCAGCTACATTATATGCATAAACAGTATAATAATATATTATCCCCGGTATAAGTGCTGAATCCTGCCATTGAGTTGTATTCGCCGTTACAGAGTCTTTAATTATCCAGTTAGTATCAATGTTTGTCTTTCTCTGAATTTTAAACCCTGATTCATTTGAAGAATTATCTGTCCAGTTCAAACGGATTTTACCGTTCCCCAGAGGAGTAAGAAATAAATTCGAAGGCGCATTCGGAGTCTGACTGTATTTAATTGTTAAATAATTATTATTTGTACTGCCGGCAATAAAAATATTTGCATTAGGATCTATTGCCATAGTCGGATTATTAGCGTTTACGGTTACATTAAATTTTGTATCCCAGAGTAAATTTCCTGATGACGACAATTTTATGGTTGCGTAATCAAGGGTTGATCTTTTCAAACTTGATGTACCTGTTATGTATATATTTCCAGTATTATCATATAATGCAAAATGTACTCTATCATTTGAAAATCCATCGGCATTTCCGCCATTATATATTGATATCCACTGCTGAAGCCCTGAAGGACTATAACAAATAGTTATGTAATCATAACCGGTTCCTGCATTTTTACCATAACCGGATACACAAACATTGCCCAAACTATTTATTACGACACATGTAGCTACATCACTGTCATTAGCTGATCCGTTATATTTTCTGATCCATTCAGTGCTTCCGGCTGAATTATATTTTACCGTTGCATAATCACAGGATGAAAGGCTGTCGCTCGATCCGGTAACATAAACATTACCCGAGCTATCGGCAGCAATTGAATAAGAGATGTCATTTCCAGGGATCTGAGGATGAGGGTTATAAATTTGAACCCAAAGAGAATCGCCTGTTGCCCTGTTATATTTAATTGTAAAATAGTTGAAGTCGGAAACATCAGAATCTTTTGTTATTCCCGTGACATAAACATTACTAAAACGATCTAATGTAATTGCTTTTGCAAAAGCCTGAAACTGTCCCATGTATTCCCTTATCCATTTAATTGAACCCTGTGTGTCGTATTTTATTATTGTCATGTATACATTATTGTTATCATAAGAATTACCTAATACATAGACGTTTCCGGAATCATCCGTGATATTTTTTATTGATTCATCATACTGATGATATCCGTCATAAGTATTGCTCCATACCGTATTTGTGTCTTCCGCGGAATACTTCATGGAGAGAAAATCAAAATCCACAGGACTTTTTTGCGTATAGCCTGCAACATAGACATTTCCCGACCTGTCCAGAGCAACTGAATTTCCCGCATCCCGTGAATTCGGAAAAATCCCGTTGTAACTCCGTATCTGAAAATCTGTCCCTGAAGGATTATACTGAACCGTGACAACATCTTTACTGATTCCGGTATTACTGAAATTTTCGCTCTGACCGGTCACATAAGCAAATCCCGCGTTATCAACAGCTACACTGCGTCCTTCATCCACAAGATTAGCCGTGCCGTTATACTGATTAGCCCAGTCAAGATGCACCTGTGTAAAGGCATTCTTATTTGGTATTACATTCATTACTGAGACAAGGAAAACGGGTATTAATAATTTTTTTAGAATGTTCATTTTTTTTTCATGGGGAAATTTGTAATGTCTGAATGCGTGGATCTTTTGTTACAATCTAAAATAATTCTTATGTATAAAAAAGACACTAAGAAATTGTATTTAGTGTTCATTCAAATTGAAATCGAATTTGATTTTTTATCTAAACATAAAAGAGAGCGGTCCTTTGGGATCAAGCATGCTTGTCATTTCACTCAGAGGGATTGGAACTGTTTGAATTCCCATAACATACGGCATTACCTGATATACATTAAATATAATATAAAGACTGTCATTATTCACAACCCATTGGTTAAAGTTTTTAGCATCGGCTGATGCACCGCTCAATATCATGTCTTTAACATTTTCATAACCTTCCTTTTGAGCTTTTGCAGAAAGCTGCTGTATGCAAACAGTAGAAATGTAATTCAAATATTCTGCATTGCTTAAGAACAAATCGGATAATGATAACGGACCTTCACCTTCAACAGTATAATTCAACGCAGTAATAGTCGTAAGCGGATGCGCCATGCCTGCCACTGCACTAAAGGTTGTGATTTCACATGACAGCAAACTTCCGTTTGATATCCATGCACGGCTGGTGATTTCAAGAGAGCTGCCGGTTCCGTCAATGGTCTTATTTGGCAAATCGGATACTTGTTTTTCAAATTCACTAATCATGCCGCTGACAGTAGTGTCTAATGAATTGTTAATGTCTTCGGCAATGCCCCGGACACCCATCAGAGCATCCGGACCAAAGTTTACCTGCGGGTAAGTCGCAGTAACATTGTAACTGAGCTCTGAATTTTCTTTTGTTACCGATGTATCAGTAATGTTCATTATTTGTGCGTTTGAATTTGCAAATGCAATTAACAGCATTAAGAAACAAAATAGTTTTTTCATTTTATTAGTTTATTTTTTTTTAATGAATTTCTCTTTTCTAACAACTTTGTAATTACCTTTTATCCCAATCAGACTTTCTTCCGGCAATTTCTTTATTCTTATTTATATTCCCAAAAAACATAGTCAAACAATTTCAATGCAAATTTAAAGTTATTACTCAGTCTGTTATGACTGCTTTTGAAGCAACTCAAAAAATCCGTTATTTTTCTGCTTGATCCGCGTTATCCGCGTGCTGTTTTTGTCTTGTACAGAGACTCTATGAAAACTCTATGAGAATCTATGATAATCTTTAAATTCAATCAATATAAAATTTACCTCGGTTAAATCAAAAACTGCTGAAAAAAAAGAGCAGTGAAAAATTTCTTCTCACTGCCCTGAAAAAATATTTTAAAGCCAATACTACTTTATCAAAGTCATCTTCTTTGTATTAACAAAGTTTCCCTTATCACTTTCAGCGATCACTTTATAGAAATAAATTCCGCTTGCGAGCTCGGTTCCGATTTCACTTGCTGAAAAAGTAACATTATATGATCCGGCTGTATAATATCCTTTTACAACGGTTGCTATCTCCTTACCCGAAATATCCATTACCTTCAGTGTAACATTGCTGTTGTAAGGAAGATCAAAGTTAATTTTTGTAGAAGGATTGAACGGGTTAGGATAATTCTGTGAAAGAGAATAGTCTGACGGTATTCCGGTTTCATTATTCTGTACCGATACTGAGTTGTCGAGAATGAAGTTTGCATTTGAAATATCAAAGAAAATATTGCCGACTGATTCAACTTTTATTCTTGCCTGAGTATTGCTTATATTCGGAAGAGTCACTGACTGAGAGCCGTCATTCGGTGTATTTGCCAATAGCATTGTCTCAAAAGTATTACCACCGTCGGTAGAAAGCTTAATGTTTACATTTGCACAGTTTACCGGTGCACCGGAGGTATTTGCAACATTCCATGTAACTGTCTGAGGCAGGTTTGTATTCCATGTAACATTAGTATTCGGAACAGTTACTAAAAAAGGACCGGCAGAAGCGTCCGCAGTGAATTCAACAAGTGAATAATCTACTCCGCCTGCATTGTCCCTGACTGTCAATCTGAAACTGAGATTTCTTGAATAAGTCGGCAGTATTTCACCAAATCTAAAAGTATTATTAATAAGATTAGTAACATTCGGGATTATTCTTGTCGAAGAAACGGCGGGATTAAAAGACCTCATTATAGGTGCATCACCTGTCGGGTTGTTAGGCGAACCCGGAGGACCCAAATCCATCTCTTCCCAGCAATATGTTAATGTGTTCGGAGTTTCATCAGTAGCCGAACCGGTCAATTGGATCGGAGTGCTTATCGGGATTACAAATCCACTTGCTGGTACTGTGATTACCGGCGGTAAATTTCCTGTATTTGTAATGACAGGACAGGTGTTGCCTGCTGCTATTTGTGTATATATTACCATTTCGGTAAAACTTCCGGAATGAAAATATGCATCGCTGTTATTTTGAAGATCTTCACCGCTGCAAATCCCCGCATAACCCATGATTGTACTTCCGCTGCCCGGCTCCCATGCAGTACCGGGATTTCTGTTTCCTCCGCCGCAGTTACCAGCTGTACCATTAAAGGAGTGATTTCCGCCGAACTGATGTCCCATTTCATGCGCTACGTAATCAATATAAAACGGATCGCCCACAGGATTCGGCAATCCGGTCACACCTCTGGCTTTAGCTCCGTTCTGACAAATGCATCCTAAATATGCAACACCGCCGCCCCCCGTACTGTAAACATGACCCATGTCATAGTTTGCGGGACCGATTACATTATCAAGGTTTGTTTGATTCTGACCAAGCATGGCGCCGCCGTTGTTATTTGTATAAGGATCAGTTGCTGCGTTTGTATAAACCAGCGTGTCATTGTTTGCAATTAACACCATTCTAACACACAAATCTTTTTCATAGACTCCGTTAACTCTGTTCATAGATGTAACAATAGCAGCCATTCCTCCTGCAACTGTTCCTCCGAATCGTGCTGTATATTCTCCTGTCGCTGCTAAAGCGAGTCTGTATGATCTCAGCTGCGGTCCTGAGCTAAAAAATCCTCTCATCAAATCATTTATTTTTGAATCATTAGTAACACTTTCTTCCACATGACATTCAAAGGCTTGATTTGAAACAAAGTCTTTTTTAAAATAAGAAATATAAATTTCCTTTTCCTCGCTGCTGTAAGGATCTATGAAATAACTTCCGTTAGGAGTTAAAACCATTGCATGAAATCCCGCCAGAGTAATGTCAATTTTTCCAACTGCATACGGATCGTCAATACCTTTTACGGTATAGGTTTTAAATTCCGGATACTTTGCCGAAAGACCCGGCTCCATCATTGAGTATTCCGTAACATTGAATCTTGATGTGCCTCCGCCTGGCAGAGGAAGCTCAATTATATTAGGTGAATTAACGGCTCTGTCTGTAAATTCAAAAGGTGAATTTGAAAGTTTCGATTTTAGCTCGGTTAGATTTGCTTTTACAGTTCTGTATAATTGCGGAATAATTCTTCTTTCACCTTTCACCGGGAAAGAACCCTCTGCTGCATCTGACCAGACTGAAGCAGAATTATTTGCAAAACCATTACTGCCGCATACTATCAAAACAGCAAGCAATGTAATTTTTAAAATGGTTTTCATTTTTTGGTAAGTTAGATTTATAAATTTATTTATATAACACTTCTTATTTTTGGATTATTGTTGCAGGGATATTTCAAATTAACGTGCAGAACTTTATAAAAATTATGTCAGAGTATGATGAACGGTTACATGCAGGGAAAACAAAAAGTCAGTAATAAAGATTCTTAAGTTTTTCAACTAAACAAATATAGTATATCGAAATAACAATTGTAAGAAAAAATTTTATATGAAACATAACACAAAGCAACTCTGCCCAAAACGTTTTAAAAAATTTTCCAAGTATAATTTTAATGTGCAGGTCAAAATAAAATAAACCTTATTTTATTTTTTTAACCTTAATAGATAAAACTCAAACTATTTTAACCTTATTACCTTATCTAAAGTGAAAATTGAATAAGGTAATAAGGTTATGGCATTTTTCGGATTTTTCTATTAAGGTTTTTAAAAAAATAAGGTTCGTCGTTCTGCTCTGAACTGAGAAAGGAAAAATTTCAAATTTATTGACTTCACTTTCTTTTTAAAATATCTTGGACAGCATTGAACAACAAAGATAGAAGCAAGTAATTATTGATATTATTTTGATTATTGCTTGTCCCCGCTGCTAAGAGACTCTTTTTCTGCCGGTAATTCTTACAATGAGATTACCGAAATTAAATATACTCCGTCAATTTTTTAAATTCACGAAGAAATCTTTTGTGAGATGTATAATGAATTGTGCTGAAACCAAGTGATTTGGCAGTAAGGATATTTTTTTTTAGGTCATCAACAAAAAGAGTTTCATATGGATCGATTTTGAATTTCTCAATTGCATGCCTGTAAATTTTCTTATCGGGTTTTACGCTTCTTGCTTTGTATGATAGAACTCTCTTTTTGATATTCCTCACATATGGGAAATTATTGTTAATAAAATTTATGTGTGAGGAATCGACATTGGAAAGCATGAACAGCCGGTATTCGGAGTCAAGCAGATTATTCTCAAGGAAATTTTTCATCGGTGAGTTTTCGTAGAATATGTCACAGTATAAATAATAAAAATCCGCATAGCCGATCCTTAAGTTGAATTTCTTCTTGAGGATCTTGAAAGCCTGTTTAATATTCAGTTTCCCTGAGCCGATCTTAATGTCGAATTTATTATCTACAAAATATTTCTTAAGCTTTCTTGCATTGACTTTCTTTTCAAGCTTTGCGACACCGTCATAAAAATAACAGTAATCGAAATACACCAAAGTATTTCCTAAGTCTAAAATAATATTTTTAATTTTACCGGAGGGCAATCAGATGTATTTGGTTTCAATAACATTTAAGTTATTATCAAAAATATATTCCTTCGGGTCTCCGGTCGGAATTTCTGTCTGAAGTATCTGTTCCGGAGTAAGCTTTTCCAGATACATTATCAAAGCACGCAGACTATTGCCGTGTGCTGAAATAAGTATGTCTTTACCCTTCTTAAGCTCGGGTTCGATCTTTGAATGATAATAAGGAAGAACCCTGTCAGCCGTATCTTTCAGGCTTTCACCGTTTGGCGGAGGCGTTTCATAACTTCTTCGCCAGATCTTCACCTGCTCTTCACCAAACTGTTTTCTGCATTCATCTTTATTCAATCCCTGCAAATCGCCGTACATTCTTTCATTCAAAGCAACATCTTTTTCAACCGGAATATCCTTTTGATTGATCTCATCAAGAATAATGTCTAAAGTCTTCTGCGCCCTTATCAGATCGGAAGTAAAAGCTTCATCGAATTTATATCCTTTCAGTTTTTCACCTGCTTTCTTTGCTTCTTCTATTCCTGCAGGTGAAAGATCAATATCTATCCAGCCCGTGAAACGGTTTTCAAGATTCCATTGTGATTGTCCGTGCCGGACTATTACTAACTTAGGCATTAAAAAATTATTTGATTAAAACTTTGCAAAGTTAATTTAAATATTTTTTTCTTACAATTAACAATTATGTGTTTAATGAAGGTTCTGTGTACACGACAATTTAATTTAACAAATAAATTTCCTTCTTGTTTTTTACCACAAAGCACTCAAAGATAGCTCAAAGAACACAAAGTATTTACCATAGAGTAAGAATTTGTACATTTTTAAAAAAATCTTTGTGAGCTTTGTGCCTACTTTGCGTCCTTTGTAGTTAAAAAATTTTTTGTCGTGTACATAGATGAAGGTTAATGAAGGTTGATGAAGGTTAATAAAAGTCTTCTTTTAGTGTGATTGCTCATTACTCATTGCTCATTGCTCATTGCTTTCTTTCAGTTCTTCCATTTTATTGAACACCCCATTGACGGTATCTGTTGGAAATCAATTTCCTTTCCATCAAGCAAAAGTTCAACTGCCTTCTCCAGATCTTTAGACATAATTTTACTTTCATCTTTCCAGCTGTCGTCAAGCCGTCCGCGGTATCTTAGTTTTCTGTCTTTATCATAAACATAGATATCCGGTGTACAGACTGCATCATACTTCCGGGCAACTTCCTGAGTCTCATCAATTAAATAAGGGAAATTCAGTTTGTGCTCACTTGAAAAGATTTTCATGTTGTCAAAGGAATCTTCGGGATATGATAACGGATCGTTGGAGTTAATGCCAATGAGCTGAATTCCATTATTTTTATATTTTTCCTGAAAGGAAACGAATCTGTCAATTACTGCTTTCACATACGGACAATGATTGCATGTGAAGATAATTACAAGAATATTTTTATCACTGAAATCTGACGGTGAATAAAATTTTTCATCTGTTCCTTTCAGAGAAAAATCTATTATATCCGATCCTGTCCTGTCCGGATTACTGTATACTGGCATGTTATGTTAATTATTGTTTGAAGGGTAATTGTTTTTTCGGATTTATCTCAGGTCATCATCAAATACTTCCTCGTCTTCATCATCTTCTTCCATTTCGGGATGATAATCTTCATAGACAAAGGTAATGTGTTTTTTCTTATCGTCTTCAACGAATTCCCTGAATATCTCTTCTGTTATGAATCTGTATTTTTCCCTGTCATCATATTCACCGTGCGAGTGTACAATGATGTTACAGCTATCAAGCAGGACAATAAGTTTTTTCAATTCATCTTTTAATTTCTTGGGATCAAGCTTGTTCAGCTCTGTAAATTTCGGTTTGCCGATTTTTTTATAAACGCTGATCATCCTGGCTTTTGAATGCCCTTTCTTAAATTCCTCTACTTTATGAATGAATTCCTCATCATCTTCCTCATCAAGTTCGCCGAGCATTTCCTCTTCGAGCATTTCTTCAATCTCGCGTTCATCTTTCGGCTGACGCTCCTCTTCGGGATCATCGACAGCCTTCTTTTTTATTTTAATATTCTTTTCGGATTTGATTTTAGTTTTCATGATTTCCATTTACCTTATTTTAAAAAATACAGTTTATCGTAAAAAATTTTTTATCGTTAATGTATGAACTTTTTGTTTCATACAAATTATAAGAATAATTTAAAAATTCAATTATATTTTTTTTATTAACTCAAAAAAAGTTTTTATATAAAAATTAAAATTTCAAGAGCAATATTGAGTTTTAACTTATTTAACATATGCAAAATA
The DNA here is from genome assembly GCA_964399995.1 of uncultured Ignavibacteriaceae bacterium. GTDB lineage: Bacteria > Bacteroidota > Ignavibacteria > Tepidaquicellales > Tepidaquicellaceae > JAGPCH01. The sequence goes on along the minus strand of CAYNTN010000057.1, from coordinate 1,783 downwards.
AATGTAAATGAACGGTACTACATAAATCAGGCTGTCAAACCTGTCGAGTATTCCGCCATGTCCGGGGATTAAACCCGAAGAATCCTTGACAACACAATATCTCTTAATCAGGGATTCAAACAGATCTCCGATTTGTGAGAAAATTCCGATTATCAATCCGGTGCATAAGGCATCCTGTAAATTTATTTTATCGGAAAACATAAAATGTAAAATTAAAGAAATCATTACGGTAAAAACAAATCCTGATACCATACCTTCCCGCGTTTTCTTCGGGCTTATCTCGGACAGCTGATGTTTTCCGAATGCACGCCCTCCGAAGTAAGCCGCTGTGTCGCAGGTCCAGATTAAAACAAATGTGTATATGACAATATTAAAACCGGACAGCTTTAATAGTTCAGAAAGCATCATGAAAGGAACCGTAACATAAATTATTCCGAAGAAGAGTATAACCGGATTCAGTGGACTTTTAACTTTTCTGAAAATTTCAACAGATGAGATAACTGGCAAGACGATATAAATGATCAATAAAATGCTTTCCCGCCCGGAATACATTAACAGCAAAAAAAATACCGAAATTATTATTCCTGTATATTTTAAAGGATAAATTCCCTTTCTCTCGAACATTGAATATAATTCCCACAAAGCTAACGATGATACTATTATTGAAAATATCAAAAAATAAATTCCGCCGAAGTATGATATGGCGATTATTAACGGAACACCTAAAATTCCTACTATTACTCTTTTAAACAAATTACTCATTGACCGCAGGAGGAAGTTTAAAGTGTGAATCCTTTAATATGGAATATTTTTTTATCATGTATATTATCAAAATGAAAATTACTAAAGAAATTATACCTAAAACAGCAAACTGCAATTGTTCATCAGACGTCATTGAAGCTGTATTGTCAGCATCAATGGAATCCGTTCCGTAAATAAATACAGCAAGCGCAGAAATGAAGTTATTTATGAAATGACATGCGACAGCCGTGTAAATGCTTCCGCTGTGATAGACAATGAAGGTCAGGAAAACTCCCAGTACAACCAGCGGTATCAGATTAAACGGATGAAAGTGAAATAATGCAAATAACAGTCCGGTAAAAAATATTGCTCTGGAAGCCGGGATAATCTTTTCAAAATTCTTAAACACAAGTCCTCTGAACAGGAACTCTTCGCAAATTGCCGGTGTGACTGCTATTACGATTATTATTATCAAAAATTCAGGGACAGAATTTGCAGTAACGAGTTTTTCGGTTGTAGATTCAAGAACATCAAATATTTCTTTAAGCTGTGTAATGAATTCTTTACCGAATGGTAAGTTAAAAATAAATTCATTCTGATAATAAAGATAGACCTGAAGAAACGGCTGTATTACGAGTATTCCGATTATTGAAAACAGAAAGACGGTCATCTTAGGTTTTTTCAGACGGAATGTCTCTTTTATATTGTTATCCTGCAGCATCACCAGAACAAGTGATGGAACAAGGATGAACATGAATTGTGCAAAGGTGAGAATTAACCTTGTAAGATTAATATTGTCAGCATTTATTTCCGTATCGGCACCAAGTAATACATACGTTATTCCGCCGCCTATTATCTGGAAAAGAAAAAATACAACCGATAGCGAGATGAAAATAAATACTAACGGCGGAGTACCCGCCAGGGGTCCTTTTTTGCGTCCGGTATTATCTTCTGAAATATTGAAATTGTTATCTTCCAAAGATGGAAAAAATGTTTTTGCAATATGATTATTTTCAAGCTATGATGAAAATGAATTATTTTG
>CAYNTN010000056.1:0-28123 GCA_964399995.1 uncultured Ignavibacteriaceae bacterium | reverse complement strand
TTTGAGTTAAGTTTTGAAATAAGGTTCATTAAAATAAAAAAAACTTTGCTCAATTTAAATTAGAGTGGACCTCCTTTCGCAGAAAGTTTATTTTTTGGAATACAAAGTTTTTATTTAATACAAAATTAATATTTATCCTAACAAAATCCTAACAAATCAATTATCAATGATCAATTATCAATGTTCAATTAATAATTAAATCCGGATTTTCCAATTGAAATTTTTTTTATACTTAGGCACAACGAGCACTAAGGATTAGAGTGAAATTTGAAATTGTTAGAAAAAATTCTTTTCGATAATTACATAGCATTAAAATATTTTGTTAATTTTTTATTGAACAATTTAGGTTTAAAAAATAAAAAAACCGGAAGAGCTCTCTCCCGGCTTTTACGATTGTAACCTATCAATGATAAATCTCAATCTGCTAACTGTTAACTGCTACTTACTATACGGACATTTTTCCTGTGAACAATCTTAATAATTCATTTATCAATTTTTAAAACTCTGAAGATGTGAGGGGATGTCCAAAAAGACCCCGAGAATTTCCACCGGAAGCGCTCTTTTCGATCAAAATGACAAAGTGCATATATTCGGTTAATAATAAAAAAACCGGAAGAGATAACTCTTCCGGCTTTTATTATTGTGAACTATCAATTATAAATCTCAAACTGTTAACTGCTAACTGTTAACTGCTAACTGTTATCTGCTAACTGTTATTTCACAAGCATCATCTTCTTAACACTCGAGAAATTACCCGAAGCTATTTTATAAAAATAAACTCCGCTTGAAAGTGAAGCACCATTGAAGTTTACTGTATAATAACCTGCAGACTTAAATTCATTTACCAGTGATGCAACTTCTTTCCCCGAATTATCAAAAACTGAAATGTTTACATTACCGTCATTAGGTAATTGATATTCAATTTTTGTTGTAGGGTTAAATGGATTCGGATAATTTTGTGATAATTCAAATTTAGCAGGAATTCCGACATTAACTTCATTGCTCAAATTGAAATATTCAAAATTACCGTTGAAGTCTATTTGTTTCAGCCTGTAATTATAATTTCCTGAAGCTAAATTTTTGTCAGTAAAGGAGTAACTGTTTTGAACTGATGAAGTCCCGTTACCTGTTACATTTCCAATATTAATCCATTCGTTTGACGCTTGACCTCTGACATTTGACCGCTCTATGTCAAAACCTGAGTTATTTGTTTCAGAAGTTGTTGACCAATTTAGAATAACTTCATTTCCGTTTACCAAAGATACTAATGATGAAAGCTCCACGGGAAGAACCGGATCGACATATCCTAATCCTCTGATATGGCTTGGTGTAGGTGCGATAAAATCCACCACGCCGGTCGAAGTTATGGTAAAGCCGCTTGTAGATGTCTGGAAAACAAGATCGGTTGCGACAAAAACTCCGCTTCCGACATAAACCGCTCCCTGAATCTCTTCATGCACATCACCTGTTTGTGTGACAGGAGTTGAAGCGAAAGTTACTGGATTAATCTTTTCCATATTTGCCGGGTTGTCACCTGACCAATGGTAAATCATATCATCGTCGTAGTTATATGCGATGACTTCTCCGAACGTCCCCACGGGGAAAGGTCCGGCAAGAAAAGTTGTAGCTGCAGTATTCATGTTTACACTGAACAGACATTCGGCAACTCCCGGTGGACCTCCTGAACCGCCCATTGCATAAAGAATTCCAAGATCTGAGTTAAATGTAAGTGTAGAAAAAGAAGGGCTGCTGAGAGCTCCTATATTTGTGCAGATACCTGATTGCGGATCTACGGTAGCTAAGTGCCGGGCTCCGGATGAAACTCTGACGATGGCATAAAACAAAAGGTTATTTGAATTCCACGTTACAGACTGAGCGCCAGTTACCGTAAATCCCGCCATAGTCAATGCTACAGGCGGTGAGACTGAAGACCAGTTATTTTCATTATAAACTCCAATAGTTGCAGAACCCGGGTAAAAAACTGAATTGGGATCCACTCCTATCACTTCAGCATATACATGACTTCGAATGATTCCTGTAAAAAGAATCAGTATCAGCAAAAATAAACAGGAGTGATTTTTTTTACGGGTAATTTGCTGACTCTTGTAGGAACTTTTCAGAACAGTAAAATTTTTCATGACCGGTTAATTTATTTTTTTAAAAAATATGTTGATAAAATTATTTCTTATAATATAAAGATATTGAAAACTCTAAAAAAACCAATTGTATAGATGAAAAAAGATAAGATTAAAAGGTGAATTACATTTAACAAATATTGAAATCCCTGTTTATTTTTAAAAAGTTATTTAATTTAATTTAGGAATAACTTTTCCAATGAAAGTGTTATTATAATAATGTGTCTTCTCTATTTATTTTGGAACATGTTTACATCGAACATGCAAGCAAGGAATTTAAGAAGCTTTTAAAAAGTAATTTCCAGGAAAGATACCATTTTCAATGCTTAAGACATGAGTTTAAAACAACCTGATTAAATCCGGGAGTGAATATTAATTTTGTGAAGGAAATATCCGGTCATTCGGAAATACAAACAACAATGATTTATCTCATGTTGTAACAAATGATTTGAGGGAACCGGTGAATAAGATCAATATCTGAATTTGTTAAGTCTTTTATTTTGATTATCACTTACAATAGAATTAAATTGTAAAAAAAAAGTTGCCGCGGGAAGGATAATTTTTACTACCTTATCATCGAACCCCGAAGTGGGTTCAATGTGAATAACATAAAAGAACTAATACGACCGAACCCCGAAGTGGGTTCAATGTGAATAACATAAAAGAACTAATACGACCGAACCCCGTGGGGTTCAATATGAATAGCATAGAAGAATGAATACGACCGAACCCCGAAGGGCTTCAATATGAATAACAAAACATAACATGAACAATAAAAATAATTAAATCAACCACGTGACTTGTTTTATTTTCTATCCACATTAATTCACATTAAACCCCTAATGCTTGTCACAGAGAATTCGGGATGACTTTATCATAATTTTGAAAGGATGATTAATGTTTGTTCACAACAAAAAAAATCGCAGCGATGCAATTTACTTTATTGTTGAATCCGTTGAATCCAAAATTTATAAATTTACATGTAATTTGTAATTATTAATTTGTAATTTGAAATTGACCACGCCCCTGTGGTGTAACGGATAGCACAATGGTCTTCGGAACCATTAGTCAGGGTTCGAGTCCTTGCAGGAATCAAAGCACACTTCAAAATTTCATATATATTTTCATATACAGATACCTGAATTTCATACTTTTTTGACTTCGGAAGGAGTTAAAAAAAATGTTTCTTTCAAAACGTCCAAACGGTTATTACTATTTGTTCATTAAAGATGAGCATACAGGGAAAATGAAAATGATTACCTGTAAGACAAAGTATAAACCGGAAGCAATGAAATTCCTATCTAACTTTAAAAACAATTCTAAGGAGATTCAGAAACAACAATCCAATCATGTTTGCTACACAATAGATTTACAGAAAGAAGTTTTAAAATATGTTTCTGATAATCTCAGATTAGGAACATTATTACTTTACAAAAATGCTTTCAAAGACCTCTTACGAATTATTGGAAACAAACCAATCAAACTTATTACCATTTCAGATATTGAGAGGTTTAAATCGGTCAGGTTAAAGGAAGTAAAGCAATCAACTGTAAACATTCAGCTTACTACAATCAAAGCAGTTTTCAATATTGCTATTCGTTTCAATTGGATTAATTCAAATCCCTGTAATGCAGTAAAGAAAATTTCAATCCCTCAAAAAGACAGATTATGTTTTGATGAGAATGAAGTAAAGTTAATCCTGAGCAATACAAATAATCCGGTGATGAAAAACCTAATTAAATTTGGATTACTTACAGGGTGCAGATTGAATGAAATATGTAATGTTCAATGGAAGGATTTAAACTTTCAAGAATTAATATTGAATATCTCAAACAAAGATAATTTCAAAACAAAAAGCGGAAAGCAAAGACAAATCCCGATTTCAGATGAACTTTTAAAACTCTTAAATGAGATGTTGGGTCAGAAGCCAAATAAAAATATTTTATCACTTTATGAACCTGAGAAGTATATTTTTTCTATTCGTTACGGAACACGTTTACACATTGAGTATGTGAGCAAATCATTTAAAAAGACTTTAAGGAAATGCAATTTTCCGGAGAGATACCATTTCCATTGCCTTCGACATTCATTCATTACAAATCTTATTAAATCCGGAGTAAATATAAACTATGTCAAAGAGATTGCCGGACATTCTGAGATACAGACTACCATGAACTACATTCATATTGTAACCAATGATCTGAGGGAAGCCGTGAATAAGATAAACTTTGCTTAGATAGTGTCTTAGAATTGATTTATGAATGAAATAGGAATACTTAAAGTGGGTTTTCAATCCGCTTTTTTATGTCATTATTTATTAATATAGTTTTCCAAGTATAACTATTAACTTATTAAAAACGGGAAGGGAAAATGAAAATTTATGTATTAGTAATTCTTCTAATTTGCACTACACTTCAAGCCCAAACTAATTTTAGTCATACAACCCGAAATCAATTAGATTATTTTAATACCAATGCGAATGATTTAGTGGTTGAAAGTAATGGTTATTCGGTTCAATGGCAGACTGTACCAAATCAAGGGTATTCAAAATTTCCACCAATCGTTACTGATGCATTTGGAAATGTTTATGTCTCAGGATTCACAAATACTGCCCCAAATATACCATCCAGAAATTTCATAACTATTAAGTATAATAGTTTGGGAACGGTTCAATGGACTAAGACTTATAATGGAACGGGCAATGGAGAAGATGTTGTCACTTCGAATACTGTTGATAGTTATGGGAATGTATATGTAACTGGTTATAGCGTAGGAATTGAGGGTAATTGGGATTTCCTGACAATAAAATATAGTATTTCTGGTAATCAGTTGTGGGCAAGTAGGTATAATGGAAGTAGAGACGATCAATCCTTTTCAATTGCTGTCGATAATTTTGGAAATGTATTCGTGGCAGGTTATAGCGATACAATAGGATCATCAAACGATTTTACTACAATAAAATATAATTCAAATGGCATACAACAATGGGTAAGGAAATATAATGGTGGGTATGACCGAGCAAGTGATTTGTTACTTGATCAAATGGGAAACATTTTTGTAACTGGAAAAACTTCAACTCTTGCAACCGGTTCTGATTTAACAACTATTAAATATGATAGCAATGGTAATATTCTTTGGATAGATACATATAATGGACCAGCAAATAGAGATGATAGCGATCCATTTATATCGATTGATGATTCCGGCAATATAGCTATAACAGGCACAAGTTGGGGAATTGAGGGTATTGATATTGTAACTATTAAATATAGTAATTCGGGATCTCGAAGTTGGGTAAGTAGATACAATAGCAATTCAACTATTGGAGATTATGCAAAAGGTATAAAAATGGATAAAAAAGGTAATACTTATGTGATTGGTGCCAGCACTATAAATGGAGTAGATTTCACAACAATAAAATTTAATCTATTAGGAGAACAACAATGGGTAAGAAAATATGGAGGGGCAGCGGGTCTTGATGATCAACCAAGTAGCATTGCACTCGATAGTTTGGGAAATGTCTACGTTACAGGAACTACGATTGACTCAAATTATAGTGGTGCAATTGAGATAGCAACAATAAAATATGATTCAAGTGGAAATCAAATTTGGAAAGATGTTTTTTTGCAAGTCGGAGATGAATATTCCGGTCAGATAAAAGTTAACAAAGATGGCAGTAATATTTTTGTCTCAAGTGCAACCTACTTTGATGGATTAAAGGTAGTTAAATATGCTTATACTACACCTCAACCAATTCTATTAAATCCACAAAATAATTCTACAAATAATCAACTGTCGGTAAATTTCACTTGGAAAAAGTCTAATCTTAATTTTATAACGTATCAATTACAGGTTTCAAATGATTCATTGTTTAACTACTTAATTGTTAACGACTCTAATATAATAGATACCTCAAAAATCATAAACGGATTAAATTATTCTACTAAATATTACTGGAGAGTGATTGCTAAAGATACTTCAGAAGTTGAGTATTATTCATCGGTTTTCAATTTTAAAACAGCCAATGGAATAGTATTGAATTTGAAAGTTTCATTTGAAGGAATTTATTTCACATTGTTTAATCAACTCTCAAGGAGTGAATATGTTACTGTTTATTTAAGAAATAATGTATCACCTTTTTCAATAGTTGATTCCTCTGAATCTAAAATTGATTCTATTAGTCTCTCAGGCATATTTAGATTCTCAAACGCATCAGCTGGAAATTATTATCTTGAGTTGAAACATTTCACATCGATCGAAACATGGAGTAAACCTGGGGGTGAGTATTTAAGTATTTTAGATACTTCTCTATACGATTTCTCTCAAACCAATTCACAGGCTTATGGAAATAACTTAAAACTTATTGGTGATAAATTTTGCCTTTATAATGGAGATGTGAATCAAGATGGTTTTATAGATTTATTCGATGTAGTTCCGACTTATAATGATGCAACAAATTTTATTTCAGGGAATTATTTATCTACGGATCTGACCGGTGATAAAATTGTTGATTTAGCTGATGTGACAATATGTTATAATAATTCTATAAATTTTATTAGAATCCGGCGACCATAAATCTTGATTTATACTTTTGAATAAGTTTCACTATTAATCAATTTTATAATATTGGGAAGGTGTTAGTGTGAAAAACTTTTTTATAATTTTAATATTTCTCTTGGTTTCGTTCAATTTATTTGGGCAAGTCGATGAAAAATGGACTGCACGATATAATAGCCCTTTTGATAGGAATGATGAAGGTTATATAGTAAGAGCAGATAATTCAGGAAATGTTTATGTCTGCGGATTTAGTTCTGTTTCCTCAACAAATTCTGTTTGTTTAACAATTAAGTATGATTCATTAGGCAATATGTTATGGACTAGGAGTTATGATTATAATGAAAATAATGCTGAGTCTCCTCAATCAATGGAATTAGATAGAAATGGAAGTATTTATGTTGCCGGTTTCAGTCAAGGATTTGGGACTTCATTAGATTTTTTTGTAGTTAAATACAGTCCTGATGGAGATAGTATCTGGGTTCGACGATATAATGGAATTGGCAACTCTAATGATGCCGCATATTCTTTAAAAATTGATAATTCAAATAATGTTTATGTTGCTGGAAGCACTTCTAATTTCAATCAAGGAGATTTCTTAACCTTGAAATATGATTCCAACGGTGTATTGCTATGGGATAGAACTTATAATTCACCAAGTAATCTTTCTGATGCCGTTTATTTTATAAGTATAGATAATTCTAATAATATTTATATAAGTGGAATTAGTTATGGAAGTGGCTCTGGTCAAGATTTCTGCATTATAAAATACAACTCACATGGAGATTCACAATGGGTAAAAAGGTATAATGGTTTAGCAAATCAAGATGATCGTCTGTATGCAATGACTGTAGATAAGACAGGTAATGTTATAGTTACCGGATCAACAATTGATACTTTATTAAATTATAGATACTGCACGATTAAGTATGATCCATTGGGTAATCAATTATGGGTAAGAAAGTATGATAGGAATTATTCCTTAAATTTCGCTTCCGGTATTCAAACAGATTCAATAGATAATATTTATGTTTCCGGATCGACACAAAGTTCGCCTTCTCAGGTTGATATTACAACAATCAAATATACACCAAATGGAGATTCCCTGTGGGTTAGAATCTTTAATCAAATTTACAACATTTCCCCTAACTCGTATTCAATGGCTTTAGATAAAAGCGGTAATGTTTACTTAACCGGATTTTCTTCACCAACTGGATTATCAAATGATAATGACTATATTTCTCTAAGATATAATACTAATGGAGACCTTCAGTGGTATAAAACATACAATGGAACAGGTAATCAGATGGATCAAGCATACTCAATTTGTCTGGATAAAAATAATAATGTTTATGTAGCTGGGTTAAGCAGTAATGCAAATACTAATGGCTGGCCATTTGATTTCTTAACAATAAAATATTCGCAAACTAATCCAAGCATTAAAGTAAATTTGAAAATTCTCTTTGAAGGAACTTACTTTAATTTGTTGAATAAATTGTTAAGACGTGATACTGTTCAGATATATTTAAGAGATGCGACAATCCCCTACACTCTCCGAGATTCTGCAAAGACTGTTATAGATTCAAATTCTTTTTCAGGACTTCTTAATTTTTCGAATGCTCCCACCGGGAATTATTATTTAGCGGTAAAACATTTTAGTTCAGTTGAAACATGGAGTAGATCAGGAGGAGAATCATTAAGCAATGGGTTTTCTACTTATAGCTATGATTTTACAAATTCCATAAGTAAAGCATTTGGCAATAATTTAAAATTAAAAGGAAGTAAATATTGTCTTTTTAGTGGTGATATATCCCAAGACGGATTCATTACTTTATTCGATGTGATACCAATTTATAATGATGCTTCTAACTTTGTTTCAGGATATTATCTGAACACTGATTTAACAGGTGATAGAATTGTAGATTTAGCTGATGTTACGTTATGCTATAACAATTCTACAAATTTTATAAGAGTCAGACGACCATAATTGATAACTTTACTTTTTGAAGTATGAATAAGTATTTGCAGTTAAGTAGTAATAACTTTTCTAATGAAAGTGTTAATTTAATAAATTATTTTTGTTACAAAGTTTGAAACATTTGAAATTTGTAACTTGAAATTTGTAATTTGAAATTGATGCCGCCCCTGTGGTGTAACGGATAGCACAATGGTCTTCGGAACCATTAGTCAGGGTTCGAGTCCTTGCAGGGGTACAAATTCAATTATCAATGTTCAATTTTCAATGTTCAATTATAAAAGATTAACCGCGTCTACATCAATTATTACAGTTACTTTTTTTGTTATATTTTTAATCGCATAATCTCTGACCATTCTTAAAATTTCATTCAGATATTTCCCCGAAACATCTTTTTGTTTGTTTGATTTTATCAGTAAATGAAATCTGTATTTGTCTTTCAATTTTGAAAACAAAGGGACTATTGGGGGCAGAACTTCAAGTTTGCCTGATTTATCAAGCTGCTTTATCAGATTATAAAGCTCTTTTATTTTTGATTCAGCCAGAAGCTTGTCCTCGGATTTTGTTTCAATGATTGTTATTCTGCTGAATGGAGGATAATTCAATTGTCCGCGGATTTTGATTTCATTCTCATAAAAATTCTTATAGTCATGATTCTTCACATCCCTGAAAACATAATAATCCGAATGATTTGTCTGTATCAGTACTTCCCCTTTATTCTCACTTCTGCCGCTTCTGCCGGCTACCTGTGTAAGTATCTGAAATGTTCTTTCAGTTGCGCGAAAATCCGGATTGAGCAGTCCTATGTCTGCATTCACAACACCAACTAATGTAACATTTGGAAAGTCAAGCCCTTTGGAAATTATCTGCGTTCCGGTAAGAATGTCAATTTTTCTGTCATAGAAATCCTTTAGAATCTGATGATAGATCTTTGAAGATGTTACAGTATCCGAATCAAGTCTTTTAATAACTGCTGTCGGAAAAATTTTTTCCAGCTCCTCCTCCACCCGCTCAGTCCCCGCCCCTTTCGGAATTACTCTTACCGATCCGCAGGCAGAACATACTTTATTAAACTTTCTCGAATAACCGCAATAATGACACTTTAAAAGATCAAAAGCCTTGTGATAAGTCAAAGCAACATTACACCTTATACACATTTCTACATTTGCACAATCCAGACACTCAAGATAGGAATGATAACCTCTCCGGTTCTGCAATATCATTATGCTTTCCTTCTTTGCCAGCCGCTCGCCAATTTCATAAAGTAATTCTTTTGATAAAAACCTTACTCTGACTTTATCTATCGTATCGAAGAAATCTCTTTTGTCTTCCTCTGATTCAAATTTTTCTCTTTTCAGAAGATCAATAATTTTAATTTCCGGAAGTTTTACATCTAAAACGCGTGACGGTAATGTTAATAATTCATATTTACCGGTTTCCGCATTGTAAAAAGATTCGATTGATGGTGTAGCTGAGCCTAATATCACGATAGCATTATTTATTTTCGCCCTGTAGATTGCTGCATCCCTTCCGTTATATCTCGGTGAGTTTTCTTGCTTGTAAGAAGTGTCATGTTCCTCGTCTACAATAATAATCCCGATATTTTTAACCGGAGCAAATAAAGCTGACCTTGCCCCGATAACAATTTTAATTGTTCCGTTCAGAATCCTGTCATAAGTGTCAAGTCTCGCACCGTCAGACAGTTTGCTGTGTATTACTCCAACCACTTCACCAAACACCTTTTTAAACCTGTAAATTAACTGAGGAGTCAGAGAAATTTCCGGAACTAATACAATTGCCGTTTTACAGCCCCTTATCACCTTATCTATGGCATTGATGTAAACTTCAGTCTTTCCGCTTCCTGTTATTCCGTGCAGTAAAAAAGTTCTGAATTCATTTATTTTAATGCTGTCAGATAAAGTTTTCAGCACATTCAACTGATCACTATTTAAAGTGATTTCCTTAACATCTTCAACAAATATTTCATGAGGCTGTCTGTAACTTCTTATTTCTTTGATTTCTATCAACCCTTTTTTAAGTAAGGAATTTACTGTTGAAGGAGTGATATTTAATTCTTTATAAAGCTGATTCAATTCCAGACTTTCAGCTTCTGCAAGCTTCTTTATAAGTTGAATTTGCTTCTCAGATTTCATTCTAAGCTCTTTAATTAAAAGAGATATATCGGTTGAATTAAAGTTTTTACTAATTGTTTTAATAATCTTTGGTGCGGAAGGTTTTGAATAATAATTTTCTCCGGTAATTAAAGATGACTGGATTAGAATGTTCAGATACTTAGTCAGATCATTATACTTTAGCTTCCTTTCAATTTGCTTTTTAGTAAATCCTGAATGCGGATTCTTTTCAAGAATTCTTATAATATCCAGAAGTATTTCATCTGTAAATTTTATATTATCTAAGCTGCTTTTATATTCTTTATGAAGAAAATAATACACATCGGATTTGATATTAAATTTCCTTGGAATGGCTGTAAACATTACTTCACCGACGGGCACAAGATAATATTCCGAAATCCATTTACAAAATTCTATAAGATCTTCAGTGATAAAGGGCTTATCGTCAAGCACTGATTTAATTTCTTTGACTCTTTTCACAACCGTAAAATCAATAACCTCAACAATAATTCCTGTTACTGCCCTGTTTCTGAAATTTACAAGAACTCTTTTTCCCTTTTGGACTGATTCTATCAAAAAGTCAGGAACACTATAAGTAAACAAGGCATCAAGAGGTAAGTTTAATGCGACATTGACATAAATTTTTCTCATACCTTATAATTTAATAAACCAACAAGTAAATTTATATTGAACAATAAATATGTGAAGAAATATCATGCAGACTCAACCTATAATAATTTTTACAGTCTTTACTTCCCTACTGCAATCTTATAAAAATTAGAGCAAAAGTTATAAACTTGACTTAGCTGCTATAAGGACAATGTAGTTATGATTATGATCAGGGGAATAGGTTTTCTTCAGAGGAAAGCATTATATTGACGTAATTAATTGGATTGTAAGAAAAAATTTTTAGTGATTAACGTAAATACTTCGTGGACCTGTTGTAAAGAATTTCAAAATTCCTTTTAAACAATTAGAGTTAAATAAAAAAACCTATAAACATTATTCATGTTTATAGGCTTTAATACTAAATAGAACTATTTATTTCTTATTGAAGATAATTTCTGTAGCCTGATGAGGTATTTCCTTGCCGTTAGCGTCTTTCATTACAAAGTCTACATTATGAATCATAATGTCGCCTTGCATTTTAATGTTTCTTATTTCAGTACCCCAGCTGCTTTTTCCTGTAAGATAAACAGCATTATCCGACCATGTTCCGGTGTAAGTTGTAATTGCATTTTTTCCAAATACATCGTAAGCCGTACCTGTAATTGTGCCATCGCTGTTTGGGGACATCATTATAAGTGCTTCATAAACGAATCCCGTTGACGACGTAGCTTTTACATCTGCCTGAAAGAACTGACCGTTCAAAACCATTCTTTGTGTGACTTCATCAGTCATTTTAGAACCCATCATTTCATAAGGTGCAGAAACCCATGTACCGGACATCGACTCCAGCAAGGGAGAAGATATTGGCGGAGGCGGCACCATATCCTGTGTAAAAGCTTTCACAGAAAAGAACACTGTAAAAATCAGAACAAGTAATTTTAACTTTTTCATTTTTTTTTTCTCCTTTTATTTAATTGTTTAATAGTAAAAATATTGAATGATTAGTATTTTAATTGTTAACTTAAATTGAGTGCTTTGCATAAATTATTCAACTAAAGTCACTAATTGTTTGAAATGTTAGTAAACTTACTAAAATTAACCTGAAAATAAAATTACTTTTAAATACATAGAATAAAAATTTATTAAAACTCAGCGGCACAATAAAATAACAATAATCTTACTTTGAATCTTTGATACTTTTTGATCCAAAGAGCATAGTAATATTTGCAACAATAAAAGTAATTATAACTCCGAAGAAAGTAAACCATGTTAGATTAATTGCGGGCATCACTCCGAATTTAGGCAACAGGAAAAGCAACGCCAAAACAGATATTGCAAAGGTGTACGAAATCAAAGCATCTTTTAACTTCGCCCTGGAATAAATTATCCCGAGTAAAAAAACACCAAGCAATCCGCCGTAGATCAGTGACTGTATCTTAAGAGCAAAATCAACAGCTGGGTTTGTTTCCGATTCAAACAAAAGTCCGGTACCCATTATTACAAACGCCCAGAAGATAGTAGCAAGCCGGGAATATTTCAATTCATCAACTTCATTTTTCAAAAACTTTCTGCCCTGTAATAAATCCAGTATTGTTGTAGATGCAAGCGAGTTAAATGTAGACGACAGGGTTGACATTGAAGCTGAGAGTAAACCTGCTACTACCAGTCCAGCAAGACCAATTGGCAAATTCTGAACAATAAACATTGGAAATATTTCGTCTGACTTTGTAAGATTGTGTCCATCTATTACAAGAGATTTAAAATCTACACCTTTGTAAACTGCAAAGAGCATTAAACCGACTAGCAAAAAAATTGTAAACTGAATAAACACAATGATACCGCTGAATATTACTGCTTTTTGTGATGACTTTTTATCCTTACATGTCAGCAACCTCTGAACAATTAATTGATCAGTTCCATGAGATGCCATAGCAAGAAAAGCTCCTCCGATTATCCCACCTATCAGTCCGTAAGTTCCGGTAAACATTTCAGTAAATGAGCCCGGCAAAGAAAAATTAAATGACTGAAACTTATCTGTCGGAGATGCAAATTTCACAACATCAGTCCATCCGTTTGGAAGCAAAGAATAAATTACAATCATAGATGCAACAGCTCCCGTTAAATAAATAAACATTTGAATCACATCCGTCCATATCACGGCTTTGATCCCTCCTATGTATGAATACACAACAGTAATTAATCCGACAATCAGTATGCATTCAAAATATCCTAATCCTGTTATGAATTTTATCGGTATTGCAGTAGTAAATAATCTGACCCCGTCAGCAAATATTCTTAATATTATGAAAGTCACCGAAGCATATTTTCTCATCGGAGTCCCGAATCTGTTTCCGAGATACTGGTAAGCCGTTTCCATGTTGCCTGCATAATATCTTGGTATGAAAACAAATGCAACTATTATTCTTCCGATTAAAAATCCGAAAGCAAGTTGAAGGAAATTCATGTTTGATATGTATGCAAGTCCGGGAATGCTGATGAATGTAAGAGTGCTCGTTTCCGTTGCGACAACGGAAAAACAAGCTGCCCACCATGGAATGGTCTGAGATCCGAGAAAATAATCTTTTACAGAAGTCTGCTTGCCGGAGGTGTATATTCCAAAGATTGCAACAGCGATCATATAGATGATAACAATTGCATAATCTACAGAAGAAAAGTTCACTAATTTATTTGGCTAAAGTTAAATTACAAAATTGAAGCTGCGTATTTTGAATTGTCATGTCTGAAGATTAAATCTTTCCTGTATGAAATACCCTTTCTCGCCGAATCCGACCTTTGCACATTCATTATATGGATCATGTTCAAAAAAAACTGTCCAGTTATTTTCAGATGCTTCTTTAAGATACTTATGCTTTTCTTCAAGCGTAGTCAAAGGAAAAAGATCATAACCCATAATATATGGTGCAGGAACATGTCCTGCTGTCGGAATCAGATCAGCCGTGTAAAGAAGAATATTTTCTCCATCCGATATTTTAATCATCTGCATGTGATTGGTATGCCCGTTGACTGGAAGCAGCGTTATGAACTCATCAAATTTAAATTCATCATCTGTAAAATGCAAAACTTTTTTCTCTTCAAGCGGTTTATAGTTCTCCGGAAAAAAGCTTGCACGGTCTCTTTCACTCGGATTCAAAGCCCATTCGTATTGCTTCTTCTGAACATAATAAGTTGCATTTGGAAAAGACAACTTTACATTTTTGCTTTCATCAAAATAAGTGCTTCCGCCCGCGTGATCAAAATGAAGATGCGTGAGAATTACATCGGTGATGTCTTCTCTTTTCAGATTTAATTTTTCAAGACTCTTTTCTAAAGTAAATTCTGAAAAGTCCACATCATAGATCTTATTAATCTTCTCAGAGAGCTTATAACCAACTCCGTTATCAATCAGAATCTTTCTTTTACCGTTATCCAGAAGTAAAGCGCGTGTACACATGTCAATCCGGTTCATCGAGTCGGCAGGATTCGTTTTCTGCCATAAATTTTTCGGCACAACACCAAACATCGCTCCTCCGTCGAGCTTGAATAGTCCTGTCTGAACTGAGTGTAGTTTATAGTCCCCTATTTTCATTTCTGTAATTTTAAAAGAAGTGCAATAATATGAATTATCAATCTAAATTTATATGTAAAAGAACTTTACAATGAACAATGAATAATGAATAAATGAACAATGACTCTTGACAATTATTCACGATTGACGATTCACGATTGACGATTGACGATTCACGATTGACGATTCACGAATAACGAGTAACGATAGATTAATTTTACGTTTGTTTTATAAAACCAATATTTCTAATTTTCATTTAACTAAAATCACAACTAAATGAAAAAGTTTTTCCCGATCCTGTTCATATTGATCTTCACAAGCATAAGTTATTCTCAGGTAGCTTCAAATTACTTTCCTTCATCAACTGGCTATCGCTGGAATTATAAAAATACTCCGCTTGATTCCCTGAACAATCCGCAGACATCACAAGCAACTTATCAGGTTGATTCATTTGCCGTGGTTCAGAATTATCAGGGATTACCTGCAAGTCTTGTATTGAGTAAATCCGGCTTGACTAATATAAATCAAAACCTGCCATATACCGATACCAGCTACTTTAATTTTCAATCTTCAAACGGCTATTACTATTTGAATCTGTTGAGCTTTATTGGTTCAATTCCAATTATTGATTCGCTTGCTTTCATAAATTTTCTGAGATCTTTTGAAGCATGGTACAGTACTTACAGATTTGCCCAAACGGTAAATTCCAACTACACTATCTTTACAAGAGACACTACAATTACATTCGACACGCTCACTTTGCCTTTAAGGTTGGCATTAACCGGACGGAGATTAAACGACCAGACTATTTCAACGGTCAATGGAAATTATCTTGCTAAGAAATTTATACTTACTTTCGCATTAAGCTACGGGCTGCTTCCTCCTTTCATTTATATTCCGATCGTCACACAGCCCGATACTTCCTACATTGCTGAAAATGTCTGGGTAGTTCGTGAATGCAGACCTTCTATAAATGTTGATCTGACTTCTTTAGGCTTTCCACTTTCGTTTACAATACCGGGTTCTTTGAAAGAATTAACAGCAGGTTCAACCGGGATTTTGACTCATACCAGTTTAACAGCTGATAAGTATAAATTATATCAAAACTATCCAAATCCTTTTAACCCGTCTACCGTTATTCGTTATTCAATTCCGTCAGACGTCAAAAGTCAAACGTCAAATGTGAGCCTTAAAGTGTATAGCAATTTAGGAAAAGAAATTATGACCTTGGTAAATGAAAAACAAAATGCAGGAAGTTATGAAGTGAAATTCAACGGAAGCAATTTATCAAGCGGGATTTATTTCTATAAACTTGAGACTGGTGACTTTTCTGAAACAAAGAGGATGATACTTTTAAAATAAAATTTACAGTCTCTCGAGTAACTAAGGAGTTTTTTAAAAATCTTTATCTGTTAATATTTATTAAAAATGGTATTTATAATTATTCCTAAGTGATCTTCGTACCTTAGTGGTAAACAATATTCCCGTTTAAATTCTCTTTAATAACACTTAACTCTTTTGAAATAATGTCAAAACTCAAAAGCTTTATCTTTCCATTTTCATCAACCTGCCAACTTTCAGCCAGAAGCAGTTCATCACGAATATCATAATACTCTGTCTTAAGTTCAGCTCCGTTAATATTCATGACCGCGTATCCGTTATATCCAATATTTACATCCTTTATTTCAGTATTCTTTCTCGCATCGTGAAGAATCAGATTAGTTTCTTTAGCTTTCTCCGGCTTTAGCTTTGCTTTAAATTCAACCGGCATTCCTCCATGACCGATGCATCTTCCATGTGCTGTAATTCCTTTCCCTCTTTTGAATTTTCCGTAAACAGCCAGCCGGTGCTCGTGTCCCCAATACCAGAGAACTTCCCTGTCTTCGCCGATAACAGATGCAAGCTGTTCGGCAGGCTTATTATATTCTTCTTCGAACGCCGAGCAATACTGATGATGAGTCAGAAGCACAAGTCCCCTCTTTTCATTTTTCAGATTCAAAGTTTCATTCAGCCATTTCATAATATCATCCGGAAATCCGCACTTCGGCTTGAATATATATTCAATAAGCGGAATGCCAACAGACTCGTACCCGGTATCGAGTGAAATGATTCTCCAGTGTTCATTCTCCAGGCAAAAATAGCTTGCTTTCTGCCCGAGATATTTATTCTGTTCTTTGGAATAAATACCAAGTGTCGGTAATAGATCTCTAAAGTAAGAAATTCCTCTCGAATACATTTCATGATTTCCCATTAATGAAAAACTTCCGGATTTACCTCTGTACCACGAACTGTCTTCATTCAGAAAATTTACTTTAATCTCATCTTTCATTCCGACAAAGTATGTGTCCCCAAGATGTATGGAATAATCTGGTTCTCTGTTTTCTATTAATACTGCTATACGGTCTGACTCATTTGTATCAGTTCCCCAGTCAGAAACCAGTGCAATATCAATTCCGGGTTTGCTCCCATGAGATGATTTTTCCAGTTTATAAATTCCGTTATCTCCTGTTTGCGTAAGATAATTCTGAAATTTATGCTTTGGACCGAAACGGCTTTTTATATAATGATGGAAAAAAGAAAACCACTTTGTTTCAAAAAAAGCAGACAGCTTGTTCATAGCAGTCTGCTCCCTGACAACCTTTACCTCAGCTTTTGTCTCTTCAGTTCTGTAATGATTTTGTGCTTCGCTCCTTGTAAGATCAAGATAATCTTCCCTGTCACGTTTTACTACTTCCTTTGTTTCTACAACTTCCAGATTACCGCCGGGATCATTATTGCTTTTGTCCGTTTCTGCCATTAACTATTCTCCAGTATTTTTTTTGATGCCATTGAACTCATTGCCAGTATTGTCCACTGCGGATTAAGCCGCATGCTTTCAGGAAATACTGAAGCATCCGCAACATAAACATTATCAAATCCTTCAACCTGATATTTTGAATTTAAAACTCTTTTTCCTTTATGTTTTGATTTATCCCCGACTAAAATATTTCCGCCCTGCGGATGAGCGGTTCCGATGAGCAGATCATCCATTCTTAGAGGATAATCCCTGATGTTATTCTCAAATCTGTTTATATTTTCCAAACTTAAATCAATCTCCAATCCTGGCTTCATGGCAAGAATTCCTTTAATGGCACCTGAATAAAATCCAAGTTTTAAAAGAGTTACCAATGCGTACTTAATGTTTTCTCTGTCAAGATCACCCAATTCCCAGGTGAAAGCCTGACCGTTTAGAATGTCTGTTTTCTTTTGAATGATTCCGTTTGGCTCTGAACCTACAAGCGCTCCGATATTCAGAAGCCTGCTGTAATTTTTCATCATCTCATCTCTTCTGTTAAAATAAAACGGAACAGATGAAAGGGCGAATGAAGCCGGCGGATTAAAATATGTTTCAAAGATCGCCCGGTTCTTTTCATCAAGCGCTCCGAGTGTGATCTGGTTTCCGTCGAATGCATTTAATTTATCTTCATATTGAAATGCAACAGGAAAGGCAAAGTTACAGCTCATAGATTTTCCTACATTGCCTTCAAGACCGCTTCTCATTAAAAAATGGCTGCTCGATAACACGCCGCCCGCGACTATCACCGCCTTATTTACTCTGACTTTTTTCATATCTCCGTTATCCATTCTGAGCAAAACAGTATTCGCTTTTTTTCCGTCAGCAAAAAATTTTATGCCTGTTGTGTTCGAAACTATTCTCACTCCTCTTGCTTCACTCCACGCAAGATACGTCTCAAGCATTGTGCGTTTTGTAAGCCGCTTATTTCCGAGATTCCAGTTTTCATCTCCGATAATATTTCTGTAATTTGCTTTTAAAGGATAAATGGTTTTTAATTTTTCATTTGAATTTAAATTATAACCTTCGACTCCTTTTTTAAACTTATCATTAACATTTTTATTAATTCCGGTTTCTCCCAATTCCTTTATCTCAATTTCACCGGCAATCTTTTTATACTCTTCATCAAGCCGGGACAAATCAATATCATACTCATCATGCCATTTTTGTTTTATCTCATCAGGCATCTCGATACAAATTGCATTATTGATCACGGTTGTACCACCGACACATTCTCCCTGAAGCACTGACATGGTAAACTTTTTTGTCTGTTGAAGTCCGCCTTCTTTATAAAGTTTTCTCATCATCTCCATCTCATAATCACTGAAATCCTGAAGCGGCATATAACGGTTTCCTCTTTCGACAACTAGAATCATTGACGGATCATCAACTTCACATGCCAGTCTATAGCTCATTATAGAACCCCCTGCACCTGAGCCGAGAATAATATAATCCGCTTCATCAGGAATATCCGGCTCACTGATCTGAGTTGAAACTCTCGGAGCAACAAACGGTTTTTCCGGAGCCGGCGAGACCTTTCTGTCATTCAAAGGATCATCCGTATCTTTAGGAAGAAGAGCAGCTTCATTGAACGGCGCTCTGAATAACGGAGTGCTTCCCTGCAGCCTGTCACGCGCATTCAACGGAACATAGCCGATCTCATTACGAGTATTTATGTTTGAATAATTCGCAAACATGATCATGGCATTAGCCGCGAGTCCGATCTGAAATCCGAAGTCTGCCAACATTGGAACGTAAGATTTCCTGCATTCAATTTGTGTCCTCAGCATATATTTTTTTAAAAACCATCGCCTCTCTTCTCGGCTCATTGAAGAAAAAACCGGATGTAAACCGAACTTGAAATTTAAAATTTCCTCTATGAGCCAGAATGGAAAATTCAGGAGTCCCCTTTTGCGTCCTCTTATTCCTCCAATATACTGGTCAATTGAAATTAATATGGAAGCATGCTTCTTTGAATCACCGCCGTAGAATGCATCTGCAAGAGCCATTATGTTTTTAGCTCCGGAAGGATTGATTGACGATACGGAATAATCAATATCGAAAGACATTTTTCTGACACCTATTAGCAGCGAATACATTATCACATTGAAAATTATAAAGAATACAAAATACCA
The DNA here is from genome assembly GCA_964399995.1 of uncultured Ignavibacteriaceae bacterium. Classification (GTDB taxonomy): domain Bacteria; phylum Bacteroidota; class Ignavibacteria; order Tepidaquicellales; family Tepidaquicellaceae; genus JAGPCH01. The sequence goes on along the minus strand of CAYNTN010000056.1, from coordinate 8,185 downwards.
GTCGACTGAGGCTAATGCACCGGATCTCGTTTGAATATCAATTGTCGAAAGAATATCTTTAATTAAAAATATCACTGCACCTGCTGCAGCTCCCGCGGAAAAAGGAAGAATCAGAACGCCGAAAAGATAATACCTTAGCCTGTCGCTGACTGCAAGCAGAAGTGATACAAATGCTACGGTTAAGTAAATCGTTAATGTATTGCCCAGTGAAGGATCGGGATATCCGTAAACAGCACCAAGCCCTGAATCGCCATTGGTAAATAAACGAAAATACAATGCAGACATTGCAAGTAAAGCTGAAACTGCAGCTACAATAAAGTATGTAATTTTAGAAATCTGAGCCGGTACTGAGAAGAATTTTGTAAGCCCTTTTTCGGGATTTAATTCAAAAGTATATTTTTTTGATTTTATTAAAATGAAAATGAATAAAATTATTATTACACCGTCAACAATTGCTGATGTAAGAAGAAAGTTTTTTATCCCCGGAACATTATCAGCAAAAAAGTAAAATCCCAGAGAACTCAATGTAGAAACAAGATGTCCGACGATCAAACCCCAGCAGCAATAGTATCTTACATTAATGTTGTAAGCTCCGATAAAAGTAAACAGTATCATCATGCCGATCTTGCTGTAAGTATTAATTGCAAGCGCAGGGTTATCGTAAGTCAGCTTTATCAGATCACCTATTGCTGGTGGCCATGGCGTATGTCCAAGAATTCCGATAACAAGAACAGACAGATAGGCTAAATATGAAAATCCCAGAAGTCTCAAGATCCAGAAGCCTGCATCGCGTTTTGGCTTGTCAACATTTTCAGCCGACCATTCATTCGGAAATAAGTTTTTAAATTGTTCTTCTGTCGGGAGTTCGGGTACATTTCGTTTTTTATAAAATATAAGTGCGAGTATTCTTGTTACCCACAGACACAAAGGTCCGAAAATCAATGCATCAAAAGATAATGTCATCAGAAATCTGAGCGGAAGAATTTTTACATCATCTATGAAAGTTCCGGGAAGATAACTCCACAGAGCAACTTCACCTTTATCCCTAATATTCGCCTGAAGATAAATATCAAAAATAAAAAGCGGAAGGAAAATGACGAGCATTAAAACCAGCGAACTCGATTTCCTCAGCATCACAATCAATGGAGCCGCAATGAAAGTAAAGACAACAACTTCGAGGACCTTTACTCCTAATGTCTTGAATTCAAGCAACCCGAATACATCAATAATTGCATAAACAAGCAGTATCGAGGCAATCATAGTCACAATCATCATCAGTAAATATTGCATGAACACGGGAGCTTTATCGAGGGGGTCTCTTGCCGTGTATCCTTTGAAGTTAAAAATGGTAGGCATAAGATTATTTTTTTAAATTTTCTTAATTACCTGGAAATGTTTTTACAAAAATGTTTTTAGCAATATATGAATCTCAATTATTAAATTCTAAATACTATTTTAGAAAATCAAAAATCATCTCCTGAAAAAGAAAGGATGACTCCGGCTTAAAGCCGGAGTCACTCTGAAATGTAATCTCGGAAGTAATCTCGAATTGCAAAACCCGGAGTCGTTAGATTTGTCATGGGTTAGTATATTTTAAATTTACTGATACAAAAATACGGAGAATGGTCAGGAGTTATAATAGAGGGTTATACACTTTGTTTGTAGGTGTTTACACTTAATTTATAATAAGATTTGTTATGATTGAAGGATTTTTTACAAACTTTACGAACTTTATAAACTTTATAAACTTTTATAAACTTTACTCATACTTTTTTATGCGTTTCATAATTCTGAAAAAAGATTAATTTTGCTCAAACCAAAAGATTTGAGTACTAATAAAAACATTGCCGACAGAAAGCAGCTCGCACAATTTATTCTTCTGCTGTTTCTTACCGGTTTATTGCTTTATGTCTGCTGGCTCATGCTGGCTCCGTTTATTTCAATTCTGCTTTGGTCAGCCATCCTTGTAATAATATTTCATCCTTTATATAAAAAGATAATACACAAAGTTAAGAATCATACTCTGAGCGCAATTATAACAATTGCAATCTCAATGCTGACATTCATACTGCCGGTAGTGCTGATAACAGCAGCTGCGGTAAATGAGCTTGCGGGAATATCCGGGACAGCAATTGAAGAAATACAGCTTGTGCTAACTGACCCTCAGCATAGCAGCATTGGTTATCTGTATAATTATATAAACGGATTCATAAAACTTGAAGAAATTTTTAAACCCGAAGATATCAAAGCATTTGCAGCGCGACTCAGCTCTATACTGCTTTCTGCATCATGGTACCTTATTGAAGGAATCTCCGGAATGCTGATCGGAATATTGTTTGCCGTTTTCAGTATGTTCTATCTTTTTCGTGACGGTGAAAAAATTGTGAAAGATCTTCCGGATATTCTTCCTATTGATAACACGCAGGCAAAAGAACTGATCCAAGAAACTTCCGATCTGATTGACGCAACTATCAGAGGATCACTTTTTGTAGCAGTGCTGCAGGGAACTCTTGCCGGATTGATCTTCAGTATACTTGGCATACCTTCTTACATACTTCTTGGTTTGATCACAATGATATTTGCACTGATCCCTACAGGCGGTACTGCTTTTGTTACTGTTCCCGTTATCATTGTATTGCTGATCTCGGGTGAATACACCAAAGCTGTTATACTCGCTGTGTATGCTTCCGTTGTTATTGGAATGATTGATAATTTCCTTCTTCCGAAAATGATTAAGCAGCGTGTTAAAATGAATGAGCTTTTTGTATTTTTCAGCGTAATCGGCGGTCTGCAGTTGTTTGGTATACTTGGCATATTCATGGGACCCATTATACTTGCAATGGCTTTAGGACTGCTGAAAGTTTTCCGTGGAGGAAAGATTGATAAGGATAAAAGTGGTTGAGTGGTTGAGTAGTTGAGTGGTTAAGTGGTTGAGTGGTTAAGTGGTTGAGTGGTTAAGTGGTTGAGTGGTTAAGTGGTTAAGTGGTTAAGTGGTTAAGTGGTTGAGTGGTTGAGTGGTTTAGTGGTTTAGTGGTTAAGTGGTTAAGTGGTTAAGTGGTTGAGGCATTTAGTGAAAATTTTTGTTAATTCGCGGCAAAAAAGAACATTGAATTTAAAAGCGATCAGCTTAAGTCATAATTACATTAGATAAATTTCACTCAACCACTCAACCACTCAACTACTCAACCACTCAACTACTCAACCACTCAACTACTCAACTACTCAACTACTCAACTACTCAACTACTCAACTACTCAACCACTCAACCAACCTTCGGGTTCTTAATATTCTTCCCGCTGATGTTTCCCAATCCGTCATAAGCAGCATATTTATAGAGGTCATGAAAGGTAGGATAGTTGAATACAGTTGCTATCACGTCATCAAGAGTTTTCTTATCCTGAACGAGCGTCATACCATAATGAATTAATTCGGTTGCTATTCTTCCAATAATATGAACACCGAGAATTACTTTTGTATCATTATGAAAAACCAGTTTAAGAAATCCGTCATCAGGAGCGCCTTGAATTTTTCCGCGTGCAGTATCGCAAACCCTGCTGATCCCTGTATTAAATGGGAGACACTGTTCTACAGCTTCTTCTTCAGTAATTCCAACCATTGAAACTTCCGGAACGGTATAAATGCCGTACGGAAATATTTTGTGCACACAATCCAGATCCCGTGTATCAAACATCCAGGTTATTGCTACTCTTCCCTGATCCATGCTTGTACTTGCAAGTGACGGAAAACCAATAACATCACCGACAGCATAGATATGTGGAACATTTGTACGGTAATTCTTATCAACTATAATTGTCTCACGCTCACCTGTCTTAATCCCTGCTTTTTCACAGTTGAGTCCCATAATGCATCCGCTTCTTCCGGCCGCATACAAGACCATGTCAGTTTCCAGTGTCTCACCGTTTTTTAGTTTTAACCTGATGTAATCTGAATTTTTCTTAGGTATTAAGTATTCTACTATACAAGTATTGAAAAGTATTTCTATTCCTTGTTTACTCATCTGTGAAACAAGGGCACTAACAATTTCAGAATCCAGAAACGGAAGTATTTTATCACGATGGTTAATCAGATAAACTTTAACTCCCATTGCGGCATATATAGTTGCATACTCGCAGCCAATGACACCAGCTCCTATGACACAGAGAGATTTTGGAAACCGCTTGATTTTAAGAATTGTATCGGAATCATGAATCCTTTTTCTGTCAAAAGGAATGTCTGAAGGATTTACCGGATATGATCCGGTTGCAATGAGAATATTTTCTCCATAAATGACAGTTTCATCTTCTCCTGTAATTTGAATATTATGTTCGTCGATAAATGAACCGAGACCCCTGTATACATCTACTTTATGCATGAGAAGATTTCTATCAACTTCCCTTTCCATTTCACTTACAGCAACATCACGTCTGTAAGTGAACCTGTCATGCTTTGTTTTGCTCAAACCATGATCAGATTGTTCAAAGATATGTTTTTCGTATACTCGGGAGAAATACAAGGCAGTTTCTTTTAATGTCTTTGAGGGAAGAGTTCCCGTTTGCACACCTGCGCCGCCTGATTTTGGAGCCTTTTCAATCAATGCCACTTTCTTTCCGAAATAAGCGGCTTTCACCGCGGCTTTCTCACCCGCAGGTCCGGAGCCGATCACAATAAGGTCGTATGATTTAATATTCTGCATTAAGTAATTATGTAATGAAACAACTATTTATGAGTAAAGTAAAAATTTCGGAAAGTAATTTAAATGTCAATTTGAAAGAGAGATGATTCATAAGATTCATAAGATTCATAAGATTCGTAAGATTCATATGATTCGTAAGATTCATATGATTCGTAAGATTTAAAATCCTTTTTAGTTTTCGGATATTCTGGTCTTAACGGGATATTTACAAAAGGGAGCTAACAAGGGAGCATGCTCCCTTGTTAGAAAAAAATTTAGCTTTAAAGCAATGGGATGGAGCTTAGCTTTGATGGTGATATTTGGATTCACGCTAAGAGCATGGGGGAACAATACAACGAGAGTTATTTTTCAAGACACAATTAATGTGACCGATTCTGTACTGAATTTGATATTAATATTGTATAAAAAATATTCTGGAAACCTGTGCATCCTCGCAGGTGTGAAATTACTTATTCACTTCAATATCAATCATCTCTCACGTTTGATGTCTCACGGTCTCATCACACTAACAAAAGCTGCCGAGTTATTGTATGCAAAGATTAAATCATTTGTATCTGTATAACCATCACCGTTAATGTCAGTCGGAATGTAGCCAGATACAAAATTATTTGCATCATTGTAAATATTCAATAAGTCAGTGGCATCTACTGCTCCATCCTGATTGGCATCACCGCCATAGAAGCAGGCAGTTCCTCCTGCAATTATCATATTATTTCCAAATGCCTGTGATATAGAGGTTGTGAAATTATAAGTAATCGAATCATTTGAAAAAGCCGGAGTGCCTGAGCTCCATGTTTCTATTGAATTTCTATGTGTTACTTTTAAATAGTATGTTGTTCCGTTAATTGCCGAATTAAAAGTAATTTGCTTAAAAATTCCCTTTCCTCCAATTCCGTTTTTAGATTCAATTAAGTTAAATGGTGAAATTGAATTTCGTAACTCAACGGTAATTACATCTTCCGGGACATGTGCTTCAAATTTAATATTTAAATTCATGACTTTTGTACCAAACTGAACTGTCCCCTCGTCTGCTCCCATGTAAGGTGAAGTCAGACTTCTCATTGAACCGTCAATATCCGTAGTAACACTTGCCAATGGAAGTGACTTCAAAAGTGTATCACCGTTTGAAGCACCGGATAAATGCAGATCAACCGGCGAGTCGAACGACACATTTTGGGAGACCGAATTTGTATCCCTGCCTGATGCGGCTTTAAAGGAATTGAGAGTCATGTGGTAACCCGTTATCCACAATGCTAGCGTATCTCCGTTAGTATGGTAATCATTATAGTTGATTGAAGTAAACGGTGTGCCTGAATTTATTGAAACTGCTAATCCCCCTCTCTTATTTGAAAAGATATTATTCCGCAAATTATTATTGCTTCCGGAAAAGAAAAAAGGTGAGATGTTGGATGAAAGCGGGATCTCAGAAGTATCATATGGACTCTGTATGTTGAATGAATTATGATAGAAATCGTTATTGGAGTTTGCCTGTATCAGGAACAAACCGATAGCATTGCTTACAAAAAAATTATTTGCAATTAAATTTCTGTTCTGACCTGTTGAACTAGTCGACTGCAAACTCAATGAAGCGTTTAAAGTATAAACTTTATTTTTACTGACTTCAAAATTTCTTGAATTGGACAAAGCAAAACCTCCCAGCGAACTGTCAATGGTATTTCCTGTTATCATAAAATTTTCATGAAAGTTCAAAGCAACTGAAGACTGGGTTGCGTTTCTGAACATACAATTACTGATTTTCAATCCGGAAAAATAATTATTAATGCCTGAAGCAAAGAATCTTATTCCAAAACTTCCTTTGTTAAATGTACAATTAACAAACTCAACATTAGTAAGTTTAGTACTAAAAAAGCCGTCGCTCGTCACAAGGCTTCTGCTGAACGAAGTAACAAATCCATAAGGTCCGTTAAATACAACGTTTTTAAAGACAACATTTGAAACGGCTCCTTCAAAAAGAACTATACGCCCTTTACTTGTATCTAAATTGGAAATCGTAAGATTTTCTATCACAACATTTTTTGCGCTGCTGATCTTCAGGGTAAAGTTTGAAGTATCTGTCATATCCTTTGCTAGCTCGACTGCATTATTTCCGTTGATGATCATTTTGGATTCAGCCGGCAAGACCTGACTGATTACAATTTTTTCATTGTATGTACCGGGTTCAATGTTGAACCTTACGCTGTCCTTTACACCGAGAAAAGCTGCAGCGCTTACGGCAGTATTAACTTCAGTAAACTCCCCTCCCGGACCGACCGGTATTGTTCCCGCTAGCGGAGATGTTGCCTGGTCAGTAATGACTGAGATAATAGTACTGTCACCTACGGCAATAAATGAAACGGAATCTGATTGTGAAAAAGTATATATATTTTTTCTTGTAACGGTATCAAGTGTAGGATGCGGAAGCCAGTTGGTACCGCCGTTTGTTGTAAACAAAATTCTGCCGCTGTCAGCAGCTGCATAACCATAAAGAAAAGTGTTGAATAAAATCTTGTTTATAGTCTGAGATATTCCTGTAATCTGCTTGGACCAAAAATTACCGCCGTTAGTTGTCTTAAAAATTTTCCCGTCATTACCGGCTGCCCATCCTGTATTATTATCAATATACTGCAGAGATCTTATTACCACGGGGTTAGATGAAAGTCCTTCATCAACAATCGGACTTTCAAGTGTCCATGTTTCACCATTGTCTTCAGACAGCAAAACCACTCCGTTGTAACCCGATATATAGAGCCTGAATATTGATCCGTCTCTGTATGATTCAATTTCGTAGAAAGTTTCTATTCTCCCGCTTGGAACACTATACCATGTTGAACCATTGTCGGTTGACTTAATAATTGTACCTGAATCTCCAACAGCAATAAAACTTTCTTCGACCAAACCCTGAATTACTGCATTAAGAGATCTGCCGGTTCCGCTTGATATCAAACTCAAAGTTGTAGGGAAGAAAGATCCCTTCAAAACTGTTCCATTTGATCCTACTATGACAATTCCTCCAACGTCTCCGCTGACTGCTTTTAAGTTTTGTGTCGTGTTGCTTGCAACGTCCTGAAAGCTGCAACCGTTATTTGTACTTAAGTACTGAACCAATCCGGCATTGCCAATAACATAAGTGTCTGAACTTCCATAGTTATATTGTATTGTTATTACGTCATTGTATAAACCGTTATTAGTGCAGGTTCCCACATCGAATGTAAATTTCGAAACATCGCAGGAACAGAAACATAAGCTGAATACAATTAAAATTATCAAATATAAAGTTTTCATAATAAAATTTTTTATTCAAACTTATGCATATCCGATAATTTTTGCAAATAAACTTTTTTCAGTTTGTGACATGAAAGAACAATTACTAATTACTAATTACTAATTAGAAACTTCTGAAAAACCAACACGGCTGTCATTCCCGCGTGCTCCTGGCGGGAATCCAATCAACAAATGTTACTTCTAATTCAAAACTTTTGTGATTGGACCCCC
>CAYNTN010000055.1:0-28133 GCA_964399995.1 uncultured Ignavibacteriaceae bacterium | reverse complement strand
TTCCTGCTAAATTTGAATTATCACAAAATTATCCGAATCCATTTAACCCTACAACTAAAATTGAATATCAGTTGCCGAATGACGGAAATGTGAATATTTCAGTTTTTGATAACGCAGGAAAAGAAGTTGCATCACTTGTAAATGAATTCAAGTCTGCAGGATATTATACTGTAAACTTTAATGCTTCCTCGCTTTCAAGCGGAGTTTATTTCTATAAAATAGCTTCAGGTAATTTTTCGAGTGTGAAGAAGATGATGCTTGTGAAATAGCAGTTAGCAGTTAACAATTAGAATTAATATTATTTTAAAGCCGGGGAAAGTAATTTTTTCCCGGCATTTTTTTATTCCGTGTAAAATTTATATTGACGATTGACAATTTATGATTTATTCAGTTACAACTTAAATTCTACTCAAAATGGTAAGAATATTCTTCAATAAATAAAATTAGTTATAGTATCAAAAATATTTTTTACCACTAAGCACACAAACTACACTAAGAAAAAATGAATTTAAAAAAAAATATCTTAGTGCTCTTAGTGTCTTAGTGGTAAATATAATATTGACTATTTTAGACAGCACAAAATAAGATATGAACAAATAACATTTTCAATTTTGGTTCTGGCTATGCCAGTTTAGGATTTTACAATTCACGTTTGATGACTTATGATTGACGATTTAACGATTACCGATTAACGGTTAACGAAAAAAACCAACATCATAATTAAATTTTATTTGTATACAATTCAAAAATGTAGTTAGTTTTTAAATTTGAAATTGTTTATTTTTACACTAAAATTTTTTTGTAAACAATTGCAAGCCCAAAAAATAAAATGAAAAAATTATTATTTATTCTTTTCATATTTATAATTTTATATACAGATTCAAAATCTCAATTGCCAAATCAAAACACTTACCTTTTAAAAAATCTAGACCAGTATTCGAGCTATTCTGCTCTCTGGGGTTATACCGCTCCGAACGGCAGGGAGTACGCTATACTGGGTACTCAGGTAGGAACTTCATTTATTGATATAACTGACTCTGCAAATATCAGAGAAGTTGATTCAGTTAAAGGTCTAAACAGCGGATGGAGAGAAATGAAAACTTATTCACATTACGCATACATAGTAAGTGAGGCTACAAACAGCGGATTACAGATAGTTGATTTGCAGTATCTTCCGGATTCAGTGAGACTTGTAAAGACATGGAGTTATGCCGGCTATACTAAAACACATTCAATTCAGCAGTCAGGTCATTATCTTTATTTGAACGGAGGTAACGCTACATTAAACGGAGGTGTTACAGTTGTGGATGTAGTAGATCCGGAAAATCCTGTTAAACTTGGTCAATGGAGTACAATGTATGTACATGACTGCAGAGTGTTAAACGATACAATCTGGGCTTCAAATATTTATACAGGACAGACTTCAATAATTAATGCAACTAATAAGAGTTCACTCGAATTTGTAAGAACATGGCGCTCATATCCCACTTCTGAAGTATCAACACATAACTGTGCTTTCTCATCAAACAATAAATACTTATACACTACAAATGAAATCACATCTCCAAACGGAAGATTAAATGTATGGAATGTTGAGGATATCAATAATATTACATTCGTCAGGGAGTGGATGCCCACTGGAATTACAACGGCTATTGTTCATAACATTGAAACATACGGAAACTATGCAATAGTAGCTCATTACCGAGCCGGTATCAGAATACTGGATATAAGTGATCCTTCAAATCCGACTGAAGTTGCCTGGTATGACACATATCCTTCAAGTAACAGCGCCAGCTATTCGGGCTGCTGGGGGGTTTATAAATTTGCTTCAGGAAAGATTATAGGTTCGGACATAAGCGGTGGGCTTTTCGTCATTAAAACATCTTTTTCTCTTACGGGAAATTCAGTAAACAACAATTCTCCGCATGAATATACTTTAAGCCAGAATTATCCAAACCCGTTTAATCCAACGACTACAATAAAATTTACACTGAAAGAAAATTCATCTGTGAAGTTAAAAGTTTTCAACATGCAGGGGAGGGAAGTAGCTGATGTAATCAATGACAGGAGAGACGGTGGTAATTATGAAATCTTATTTGATGCAGGCAAATATAATCTGAGCAGCGGATCATATTTCTACACGATTCAGATAAGCAGCAATGGTAAAAACTTCACCGAAACAAAAAAAATGTTTTTAGTAAAGTAATTAAAGTAAAAAAATAAGTATAACTTAAATATGAGAAATCTAATAACAGCCATTGCAGCAATATTGTTCTTAGTAGAAGTAAATTTTACTTACTCACAATTACCAAATCAGAATACATATTTATTGGGAAATCTTGATGTGGCTGGAAGAAGCTATTCCGCATGCTGGGGCTATTCTGCTCCTAACGGGAGGGAATATGCGATACTTGGATGCAATACCGGAACTGCTTTCATTGATATTACCGATTCATCAAATATAAGGGAAGTAGATTTTGTTACCGGAATAACTAATAACTGGAGAGAAATGAAAACTTACTCTCATTATGCATATGTAGTTTCCGAAGCCACCAACAGCAGACTTCAGATTATTGATCTGCAATATCTGCCAGATTCGGTAAGCCTCTTAACAAGCTGGAGCTATGCAACCTATGATCATACTCATTCAATTTCCCAGTCCGGACCTTATTTATATCTGAACGGAGGAAATGTGACTACAGGCGGAATGAGCTCCGGAGGCGTAGCAGTAATAGATATAACAAATCCGATACTTCCGGTCAAGAAAGGTCAATGGTCGACAAGATATGTTCATGATTGCAGAGTTCTAAATGATACTATTTGGGCTGCGAATATAAGCAATCAAAAAATTACAGTAATAAATGCTACTAATAAAGAAAATCTTCAGGAAGTGACTAACTGGAATAATATTCCGAATCCATCACCGCATAACTGTGCAATTACCGATGACAGAAAATATATACTTACAACTGACGAGAACAACACTCCGGGCAAGCTAAAAGTTTGGAATATTCAGGATCTGTCTAATGTCACTTATGTAACAAGCTGGCAGCCTACTAACATTACAACCACCATTGTTCATAATGTAGAAATTTACGGAAACTACGCTGTCATTGCTCATTATGCATCAGGAATAAGAATAGTAGATATAACAAATCCCGAAATACCGGTCGAAGTTGCATGGTATGATACAAGACCCGCTGATAATGTAAATAACTATACAGGATGCTGGGGAGTATATAAATTTCCATCAGGAAAGATCATAGGTTCTGACATGTCAAACGGGTTATTTGTAATTAAGACAAGTTTTCCACTGACCGGAATTTCAAATTCAAATTCAGTACCCGATAATTATTCACTTAGCCAGAATTATCCGAATCCGTTTAATCCTTCAACAAAAATTAAGTTTTCTATTAAAGAAAACTCAAATGTAAAATTGAATATTTATGATGTTCAGGGAAGAGAAGTAGCAAATGTCATTAATGACAGGAGAGACGGTGGCAATTATGAAATCTTATTTGATGCGGGCAAATATAATCTGAGCAGCGGAACTTATTTCTATACAATTCAGATTATCAGTAACAATAACAATTTCACAGAAACCAAAAAAATGTTTTTAATAAAATAAGAAAAAATCACCAATTTAATTAAAATGAAAAAATCAGCAGTAATACTTATAGCAGCAATTCTGTCTTTTTCCGGCGTATCAGATATTCTTTCCCAATTGCCAAATCAAAATATGTATCTTCTTAGAAATCTTAACCAGCATTATACGCAAACGCTTTACTCGGCTATATGGGGTTATAAGGCAACAGACGGAAGGGAATATGCGCTTCTTGGCTGTCCTGCCGGGACTGCGTTTATTGATGTAACAGATTCTGCCAATATAGTTGAAGTGGATTTCTTAACGGGAAATAATTCAGCCTGGAGGGAAATGAAAACGTATTCTCATTATGCTTACATTGTTTCAGAAGCTACAAACAGCCGTCTGCAAATAGTTGATCTCCAGTATCTGCCTGATTCTGTTCATCTTGTGAAAGTCTGGAATTACACCGGTTATGGTAATACCCATTCCATCTCACAATCCGGACATTACCTTTATCTAAATGGCGGAAATGCCACACCGAACGGCGGGATAACAGTTTTGGATGTTCTAGATCCTGAAAACCCTGTAAAGATGGGTCAATGGTCAACATTATATGTTCATGATTGCAGAGTTGTTAATGATACAATTTATGCAGCAAATATTTTTGACGGTAAGGTTTCAATTGTTAATGCAACAAATAAAGCCTCACTCACAACAGTGAATTCTTTTAATAATTTAATAGGAGGCGGTCCTCATAATACTGCACTTACTGAAAATGGGAAAAGGCTTTTTGTAACGGATGAAATCGGAACTGCTCCTTATTTATTAAAAGTATGGAATATTGAGAGCAGAACAAATCCGGTTTATGTCACAAGCTGGCAGCCAACCGGGATTACATCATCCATTGTTCATAACATTGAGATTTATGGTAACTATGGAATTATAGCCCATTATAGTGCAGGTGTGAGAGTTATTGACATCACAAATCCTGATGTTCCAACCGAAGTTGCATGGTATGATACATATCCTTCAAATAATAATGAAAGCTATAACGGCGCATGGGGAGTGTATATGTTCCCGTCAGGAAAAATAATTGCTTCTGACAGGCAAACCGGATTATATGTTTTGAAAACAAGTTTCCCTCTTACTGGAACCGGAAATAACAACAACAGCGTAAGTTTCATACCGGAAAAATATTCCCTTGAACAAAATTATCCGAATCCTTTCAATCCGACAACCAAGATCAGATACTATCTTGCTGCTGATAATAATGTCACTTTAAAAGTTTATAATGAACTCGGGAAAGAAGTTTCTACACTGGTAAACAAGACACAAAATGCAGGGAACTATGAGGTAATATTTGACGGAAATTCACTGAGCAGCGGTATTTATTATTATGAAATTTCAGCAGGGAATTTCAAGGAAGCAAAAAAGATGCTTCTTGTGAAATAACATTGCAAAAGTTTTTCAAAATTTTTAAAAAAAAATCCATACTAATTGTATGGATTTTTTTTTATAGATTTTAAATTTTTTTTGACTTCACTTTTTCCCTGCATCCGGAGGTGTAAGACCGGCTGATACAGGCGGAACAGGTTGCGGAACTAAATTATTTACAGGCTTCAATGATTTCAAATAAGCGAATATAGCTTTTATTTCATCATCACTCATTTCCTTAAAATACTCCCATGGCATTGGCGGCAGCAGAGACCTACCGTTAGGCATTCCCTTATACTTTCCTTCCCGTAATGCTGTGATAAAATTACTTTCCTGCCAGCCTCCTATTCCCGTTGCATCTGGAGTAAGATTAGCAGCATAAGAAATTCCCCATGGACCAACCCATGTTGTTAATGACATTGTGGATACAACCAGACCTTTTTGCTCCACTTCTTTTCTCTCAATATCAGGAGGAGGCATGCTTGCAGGATGACCGGAAAGCAACAGATCATTATCAACAACCGGTCCTTTCGGAGTCATCTTTTTGGGTGAATGGCAGTCACTGCACCCCCCGGTGATCACAATATGTTCACCCCATTTTACCTGACTTTCAAATCCGCCAAAACTTTGTTTTGGGGCATTTTTTTTATCAGTTCCGATCTCAGAGCATTGAGAAAATATGAAAATGCATGCAACTAAAATCATGCAGCCGGCTACAATTTTTGTTTTCATTTTTGATTTGTTTATTATTTTGTAATTGAATCTTTAAAAATAGGATAAATGAGAAGAAAATTAATCTTTAATTCAGTATGATAAAAAAATAAAAAAACCCTGCTACAAAAAAACAGGGTTTGACTTTGATATTTTCGATTCTAACATTATTTGATTAACATCATTTTCTTCAAATCAGAAAATTCACCTGCACTGATTCTATAAAAGTATACTCCGCTTGATAATTCTGAAGCATTAAAGTTTATTTCATTAATTCCTGATTGCTGGTATTCATTAACTAAAGTCTTCACTTCTTTACCCAATACATTATAAATTTTCAAAGTTACGAAACTGCTTTTAACAAGATTATAACTGATTGTCGTATTTGGATTAAACGGATTAGGATAATTCTGATTCAGTTTATAGTCTTTAAGATCAATTTGATTATTTGAAATCCCGATTACATTTGCCTGAGAAATCTTTCTATAAATCTGATGATTTCTGCTTGGAGGTGCAGTCGGATTGCCTCCGTTGAATGCAGATGGTCCTACTCCGGGATCTTTCATGTAGGTAAAGTTCAGATCATATGGATTTGATCTGTTATAATCGGAGATTGAAGCGTAACACTCATCTATTAATGGTGTATTTGTAACCTGTATTGGAACCCCCCATGTAACTCCGTTATCCGTGGATCTCTGATAATAGACATCACGTGAGTTGAATCCGCTTGCTCCCGTATCTGGCTTTACAACTGCATAAACACAATACAATATATTTCCATCCGATGACCATCCCAAAGAAGGCTGATCAAGAGTAAATACAAATGCCATTGGCTGTAAAAAGTTGGAAGTCCCACCTACTTCCGCAGTTGTTGTCATTGTATGTCTGGTTCCGTCACTTTTAATTATATAAATTCTCCCTTCTGAAAACAGATTATTTGCTGTTGCTGATAATGAGTAATACCATTCATTTGAATTTGGCTTATAAACTAGGTCACTTCCGCCTGCAACTGCAATGGTATCATCACCTTCTAAAAAAGGGGTGAACACCAATTGCAAAGGTCCCCATGTAACTCCATTGTCAGTTGATGTTCTCTGCCATATTTTACTGTTACCGAGTGTATCATCTTCCTGAACACTGCTGATCGCGACGGTAACCAATCCGGCTCCGTTTGTTGCTATGTTGTATCTCATGTTGCTTCCTACTGTACCTGCATAAGGCGGCTCTGAAACATACATAATGCTTTTTGGACCTAATGATGTACCATTCCAGATTTGTGTAAAAAGCGTGTCATAATCAGATCCTGTGATATGCTGAGGTCTTGAAAGAACAACGGCATTTCCGTTGCTTAACATGGCTATTTGAGGCCATATACCGGCAGGATTTGTTCCAAGATACTCTATAAAAGTGCCTCCCTGCGGAACAATATCCTCATAAAGATTTACATTAAGTACGCCTGTGGCTGTACTGTGATTTGCAATAATGGCTTTGCTGTTTTTCAGTTTTAAAACAGGATAGCCTGAACGAATTTCAGGAACCTGACCAAAAAAATTCCATGTGATCCCGCCGTTTGTAGATGCCGAATAATAAGTTCTTCTTGAAGTCGTTCCGGTAGGGTCCAGCGAATCGGCTATTACATCTATTGCATTATATAGCAGTGTATCTTCAGGATCGATCTGTATATAATGATTTGTTTCACCATTTGTTTTATAATCATAAAATCCAGATATCATAGTTGGAATTTCAGGTCCGATAATGTATGAGTCTGTTTGAAACCCTGGATCAAGCTGTATATTAAAAACTGATGGTTCCTGTTCATATCTGTAAGGAGCAAAACCGGGCTGATTCTCGTTTTGTTCAATCCAGGTACTTCTGTCAATTCTTCTTGTCTTATCATCGGAAAATGACGGATTGTTTAACAAAAACAGTATGACAAGAATATTAATAATTAAAATAAATCTCATGACATCTCCTTTCGAATTATAAGTTTAGTTTAAATAAAACTTAATTAAGTTAATTTTTATTGTCAATAAATTAATGTATGCTTTCTTAAAATCTTATTAAGTCTTATTGTTAGTTGTATCACCGCTTTACTATAAGTATAGTTTTGATATCAGACTTTTCTTTAAATTCACCCAATCATCGTCAGTAATGCCATAATAAGCTGAGTTTCTTTTAGTACCGTTTTCTCTGATCATATCATTCCGTATAATTCCCTCAAATTTACCTCCGGCTTTTTCAATGGCTCTTCTTGATCTTAAATTTTTTTCATCGGTTCTTAGCTGAACTCTCACGGTCTTAAGCGTCTCAAAACAATACGTTAAAAGAAGTAATTTACATTCGAGATTTATCGTTGTATTCCAATATCCGGGATGAATCCATGTCCATCCAATCTCCAGTTTTTTAAATTTCGGCTGTATGTCAAGAAATCTTGTACTGCCAATAATTTCATTGGTTATCGTATCAGTTATTACGAAAGGAAACTGATTGCCTTTATCTCTTTCTGCAATTGCCTCGCTGTAAGTTTCACTAAACTTTTTTGAGTCTGAACAATTTATAATATAAAATTCCCAAATTCTTTGATCCCCGGCGATTCTCTCAAGATCGGTAAGATGTTCCTTCTCAAGCGAATTGAGACTCACATTTTTTCCGGTGAGTGACAAAGGGTACTTTATCCAGCCGCTAACTTTTCTCTGCATTTGTATTTAACTTTAATGAATACAACAGAACCTCCTTGCTCTCTCCGGGAAGTCTTATCTTTTTCTCAAACTTCAATCCTAACTTTTCAAGAAGTCTGACTGATTTAATGTTATCTGTATTTGTAATAGCCAGTACTTTTTTCATTCCAAGATTTTTGACGGCATATTTAATAACAGCAACTGCTGATTCAAACGCATAACCCTTTCCAAAAAACTCCGGAAGAAATGCAAAACCAATATCAGCGTGTTCAAGTGATCCTCTTTTTACCAAACCGCAGAGTCCGATTGAAATATTTTTTCCCTTTAACTTTACTAAATAAAGTCCGAAGCCAAACATTTCATATCCCTTAATCAATACGCTGACGATGTAATTTTCAGCAGCTTCAAGGGTTGTGATGCTATTTCTGTTCGAGATAAACTGTATCCATCCCGGGGTGTTTAGCAGTTCTATGATGAACCGCGCATCTTCTTTTGAAACATGACATAGATTTAACCGAGCAGTTGTAATTAGATTTGTCCTCACTAAATTGAATATATTTAAATTGTTGTTTAGGGATTTTAATTCATCTGCTTAAACTTTTTCAATCTTCGAAATACTTTTCTTTATTAAAACCTTATGTGTTAAATATAACAAAGCCTTCGCATGATTTAAAGTTTAATAGTTTTTATTTCTGCTATGGAACCGCCTGGTTATCATAGGGTGGTTAGGTTTCAGTCATTTACATTGCTATCAGAGACTATTCCTGATCATTCTCACGTGCTTCAGACTGTCCGAAAACCTTGCTCTTCCCAAGCCCCAGAGACTGTGTGAAAACTCAACTTTGGTTTATAAACTCATATTTTAAATTGCATTTTAAAATCCAAAATTCACAGGCTAATAGCCTGTGCTACTATAAAACTACGTTTTCACACAGCCTCCCCCCAGCTTGGGAAGGTTGAATTCCACTAAGTTTTTTAAAAACCCAAACTGATTTTAATTGGTACTTGCTATGCCAGTTTATGAGTTATTCAGTAACAAGTTAAATTCTACTCAAAATTGTAAGAATATTATTCAATAAATAAAATTAGTTAAGTCTTAAACTATATTTTACCACTAAGTACACTAAGAAAAAAAAGATTTAAAAAAAATATCTTGTATTCTTAGTGTACTTGGTGGTAAAAATAATGTCGCTTTTTAGACAGCACAAAATAAGATATGAACAAATAACATTTTCAATTTTGGTACTGTCTATGCAAGTTTAGGTTTTATAAAATAACTTTCTACTCTTAAACAGTTGAAGTATTTTGTCAAAACCAAACAACAAATACTTCTACACTTTTCAATGCATCATATACTTTTTCTCCAGGACTTAGCACTCGTAATGATTGCAGCAGCTTTGGCTACGATACTGTTCCGGCAGTTGAAGCAGCCTGTAGTACTTGGGTATATACTTGCCGGGGTTATTATAGGTCCTCATACTCCGCCGTTTACATTCATTGCCGATGAAAAAACGATCGAAACACTTGCTGAGCTGGGAGTGATATTTCTCATGTTTTCACTCGGACTGGAATTCAGCCTGAAAAAACTTAAGGAGGTTGGCGCTACTGCAGTAGTAGCAGCTACGCTTGAAATTCTTTTAATGATACTGGCAGGTTATGGACTCGGTCAGTTGTTCGGATGGAGCCAGATGAACAGTATTTTCCTCGGTGCAATTCTTTCAATCTCGTCCACGACTATTATAATTAAAGCTTTAGAGGGGCTCGGCAAGACACGTGAAAAATTTGCACAGTTGATCTTCGGGATTCTGATTATTGAAGATATACTTGCAATACTTCTCATTGCTCTGTTATCCGGATTTGCAACGACCGGTGAAGTTGCATTTAAAGATATAAGTGCCATCGTTCTGAATCTGGCAGCATTCATTGGCATTCTGCTTGTTGCAGGTTTGATATTAGTTCCGAGGCTTTTAAATTATGTATCTAAATTCAAAAGTAATGAAATGTTACTTGTTACAGTTTTAGGTCTTTGCTTTGGTGTATCTTTACTTACTGTAAAATTAGGATACAGCGTAGCACTCGGGGCATTTCTGATCGGAGCTATTGTAGCCGAAGTAAGGCAGATTCATAAAATAGAAATTTTAATGTTCCCTGTACGTGATCTGTTCAGCGCCGTATTTTTTGTATCAATCGGGCTTATCATAGATCCCGCAATTATAATTCAATACATAATTCCTATTATATTAATAACAATTGTTGTAATTGCCGGTAAAGTAATTTCGAGTTCACTAGGATGCATAATATCAGGAAATGATACAAAGACTTCCATAAAAGTCGGAATGGGACTTGCGCAAATAGGGGAGTTCTCATTTATAATTGCTGCGCTTGGATTAAGCCTTAATGTTACCAGTGATTTTGTTTATCCTATTACGGTTGCTGTTTCAGCTTTGACAACATTATTTACCCCGTATCTGATAAAAAGCTCGGACAGTGTTTCCGGAATATTTGAAAAATATGCGCCGCGACCTGTGCTGCGGACAATGGAAGCTTATTATCAATGGGTTAATAAGCCGTCTGCAGAAGGACCTAATCATGCAGGTCGAATAATACTGCGCAGAATTTTCTTACAGATAAGTCTTAATCTTCTTATTATAACCGGAATTTTCATTGCGTTTGTTTTTCTCAATGAGAAAATAAAATCCTTCATCGGAGAATACATTACTGGAATTGAAATCACAAAAGCAATTCTTTGGTTCGTTGCGATGTTAATCAGTTTTCCGCTGATATTTGCTGTATGGAGAAAGACACTGGCAGCATCTATGGTGATAGCGGAACTCAGTACTTCGGATGCAGATGCTTTGAAAAAAAATACGATGCATGCAGTGGTCTCGAATACAATTTTTATTTGCGGATCACTTATTCTGATACTTATCATTATTCTGTTAAGCTCAACGCTTCTTCCTTCTTCAAACCTTCTTATTTTATCTATAGTATTGGTTGCCATTTCCGGATACTTCCTGTTCCGCAGTTCAGTGAAGATATATGCTAAAGCTCAGGGAGCATTGCAGGAAACATTCCTGCAGCCGGCTGATCCGCTTCATAAACCCGAGACGAAATCTATCACAGACCATCCGTTACTTGAAGATGTAAAGCTTGAAACAATAACTGTTGATGCGAAAACAATTGGTGTAAACAAAATGATATCAGAATTAAAGCTCCGCACCGAAACAGGTGCAAGCATAATAGGCATTGAAAGAAACGGGGAGAGAATTATTAATCCTGATTCTGATGAAGAACTTTATGAGGGAGATCATCTCTTACTTCTCGGCTACAGAGAACAGCTTGAGTACGCAAAAAAATTACTTAGATCCGCGGAAACCGGACAAAAAATAAAAAGGCTTTTCCCAAAGGATCCCAGAGTATGACCTGTGATGGGAAAGTCGTATCATTATATTTGATAAATATTCTCCGTGAATCACTATGATCTTAGCGTCTCTGCTTTAAGACAAGTCCGGGAAGATTAAATTTGCAATTTGATTCCAGTACATTGGAAAAAATAATTTTGTTGTATTAGTCAAAATTCCAACCTGCCTCATTTAGTCAAATTGAAAAATTACTTCATCACCTTATATATTATTCAGGATCTGAGAAATATTTTTTGTGGGTTAGTGTTAATCCGGAAGTGATAAAGCTATATGTGAATTGATTACTTTCCAGTGCTGATTTGTTGATTGCACCGAAGCTGAGAATAAAGCTCCCGAAACACCGGACTGATATCCCTGAGCGGGTCAGAGATTTCTATGAGCCGGAGAGAGCGTTTTTTAGTCAAATAATATTTGAGATCAGATTACTTCTTTCTCTCAGCGGAGCCGGAGTTGATTCCGGCGGTTGCAGGTAATCATTCCGTACGAAGGTCATCGGCAAAAAGAATTTTATTCACGAAACTATGCTTTCTTAAAAATATTCCGCATAATAAAAAAACCGGTAATCATAAATTACCAGTTTTTAAATATATACAAGAATAGAAATATTTATTTACTGTTAGGACATTTGACCTATGCTCTTATTTAATAACCATCATTTTTTTTACCTCTGTAAAATCACCGGATATGATTTTATAAAAATACACGCCGCTTGTCAGTTCTGATGCATCGAAATCAACTGAGTAGCTTCCTGCATTTTTGAAATCACTTACTAATACCGCTGCTTCTTTACCTGAGACATCATAGACTTTAAGGTCAACGAATCCGGATTTCGGAATTGAAAAATTTATGTTTGTTACCGGATTGAATGGATTCGGTGAATTCTGTTCAAGTTCATATGAAGAAGGTATTTCAGAATTAATATTTTGTATACCGGTTTTTATACCCGTCATTTTGGCTATAGCTCCCGTTGAACTTACAGCCCATCCTGTCAGACAGTCGTTTGATAATGCAAAATCAATGTCATTTCCTTGCCCGGAAATTGAATGAACAAGAGTCCAGTTGGTGCCTTCATTCTCGCTCCGGTAAATTTCGGTTCCCCTGATATACCAAAGATTATTATCTTTTCCATCGATGCCCAATACACTTCCTGTTCCCGGTATTGATCCCACCGAAGAATAACTAACTCCGCCGTCTAATGATCTGAGAATTGTGCTTCCGCCTGCAAGTCCGAGAGTTGCATTATTGAAATGTGTGCTGTAAGAAATTTGTAGACCCGTTGTTGCAACCGGGGTCCAGTTTAATCCGGAATTTGTAGATCTGTATACTCGGGTGTTGTCAGTTCCAAACCAAATAGTATTTCCGACAATAGATGTAGAATTTACCCAGCCGACTTCCGTACCGTTTTGCGCTAGATATAATCCGGTCGAATCCCAGGTATTACCTGCATCAGTTGTTTTCCAAAGGGACCATCTTCCTGATACTGCATCTCCCTGGGCAAATCCTGTAGTTGAATTTATGAAATTAATGGTATTCATAAAGCCACCGGTCTGGGAAAATACCTGTGTCCAGTTGGTGCCTCCGTTGGTTGTTTTATAAATAAATGTACCTGCGGTTATTGTACTTGTACACCATGCGGTATTTGCATCTATTGCTTCTATATTAAAAACAAATCCATTAATGACTCCGGGATTAGGATTGGCGTTTGTCCAGGTTACACCTCCGTCAGTTGTTCTTCTGACAACATCACCGCAAGTCCAGCCTACCATATCACTAACTGCTTTAACGGAGCGAAGTATCTGAGTTGTTCCTGAATTCTGATTAACCCAGATATAGCTGCAAACTGAATTCACGGATTCTTCTGCACCTTGCAAAGAATTTGATTCACCGATTTTGCTTTTTGATTCTGAAACGGAAATAAATGTAAACATGAGGATCAATATCGCAGAAGCAATATTGACATTTTTATCAAAAATAATTTTCATTTTAATTTTTATGTTAGCGAAATAATATTCTGTGAATAATTTAATTTATCAAACATAAAAACCTTATTCAATTGAATTTAACTTCGCATTATCCTTCTGTATTGCTCTGAATTCATCTTCAGATTTTTCATCATTATCCAACATAACAACTTGTTGAGCACGAATGCCCATCCTATGAATAATTAAAGTACCGGATTGAATAAAAATAAAAAGCCGGAAATCAGAGAATTCCGGCTTTTTGTTCAGGTATTTCTGCAAATTTATTTGACCAAAATCATTTTCTTTATCTGAGTCGAATTTCCCGCAAACATTTTGTAAAAATATACACCGCTTGTGAGATCTGATGCATCAAAACTTACCGAATAACTTCCTGCTTGTTTGAATTCCTTAACCAGTGTTGCTACTTCTTTTCCGAGTACATCAAATACAATAAGTTCAACAATTCCTCCTGCAGGAACTGCATAGTTTATAGTAGTTACAGGGTTAAACGGATTAGGATAATTCTGCGCAAGTTCATACTTTTCCGGAATTAATTGTAAATTGGTTGAAATTCCTACCGGTGAGCCAGTCATTTTTGAAATGAGACCTGTTGATGAAACAGACCACCCGACGAGACAGCCCGCAGTTGCTGGAAAATCCATGTCATTTCCTGTACCCGTTACAGTGTGTACCTGTGTCCAGTTACTGCCGGCATTAGTACTTCTGAAAATTCCGGTACCACGTATATACCAGAAATCATCATCCCTGCCTTCAATAGCATTAATATTTCCTGTTCCGGGTGCAGTGCCTACACTTGCATATGTAGCTCCGCCGTCAGTTGATTTTACAATTGCAGTTCCTCCTGCAAGCCCCAATGAGTTGCTGTTGAAATGAATGCTGTATGAATTTGGCAAACCTGTAGTAGCTCCTGAGGTCCAGCTCGAACCAAAGTTTGTTGAATTATAGGATTTTGTATTATTGGTTCCAAACCATATATTATTTCCACGAACCAGCATAGAATTTACCCATCCTGCTTCAGTTCCGACTTGAGCAAGATATAGTCCTGATGAGTCCCATGTCGATCCGCCGTCAGTGGATTTCCATAATGACCACCTTGCTGAAACCGGATCTCCCTCAGCGAACCCTGTAGTTGCATTAATAAACTCGATAGCATTAATGAATCCTCCTGGCTGTTCAAAAACCTGAGTCCAGTTTGTACCTCCGTTTGTAGTTTTGTAAATATAAGTTGATGCCGGTGATGTCGGTGTGGTAGTACACCATGCTGTATTGGCATCAATAGCATCAATATTATAGATAAGCCCGTTTATGACTCCGGGATTTGGATTTCCGTCAGTCCATGTGGCTCCGCCGTCAGTTGTTTTTCGAACTGTCGCCGCTGTTCCTGCAGCCCAGACAACCATTTCATTAACGGCTTTCACAGATCGCAGAGAGGTCGTAGTTCCGGACATCTGATTTACCCACGTGTAAGTGCAATTTGACGGTCCTAGCGTAATACCGGCATTATGTAAAGTTCCGCTTTGCTGACCCCATACAAAAGGGCAACTGGTATTTATCAATGATGTATTTCTTCTGAAACCCGTCTGTGTTGTAGTTGCAGTGCTAAATCCTGTGGCACCCGGAGCAGCACATTGCTGTATATCTATGATTAAGCTTTGACCCGGGTTATATGAAAACGGTCTGTCCAGTTGTATTGTCAGCCACTGTCCCTGAGTACCTGAAAGTGTAACAGATGATCTCGAATAAACAGTATCAAGCTGACCTGTGTACCATACTCCGGTGGCGAATGTCGTTAAACTGGTCTGACCCATTTTAATCACCAGATCAGTATAAGTGTTCGGTCCTAAATTAGCCGCCATCATAAATGAAACGCTTAAAATGTTTCCTGCCGGAGCCGGTGTAGGCTGATTGAAATCTCCAGGAAGATACAGAAGCTGTACCTGCTTTCCAAGCACAATGTTGAATGGAAAAGAATTTGCAGGAGTAATAGAATTAAAATTATAGTGCTGTGGAGTCTGAGCAGATGTAAATGCTACAGCAGCAAACATAAGTACCAAAAAAGCTGAGACAATTTTGATTTTGAAAAGGTAAGTTGTTTTCATAAGTTATTTTTTTAAGTTAGAAAAAAAATTCTTAAAGTAAAAAAACCGGAATGAATCAGAGAACACTGTATCAGTTTTTCTTTAATTTTAGAAAGGGTACTTATTACGGGAATAAATTTTTTACAGGCTGAAGGAGACTTTATCCGGTGAGTATATTTCAAAATCTTGCAGGATGGCATTTTTCCGTAAATTAAATTTAAAATAATTTCCTTTAAGAAAAATTAATTACAAGTATTTCTGTCTTCTTCTTTAATTTAAATTATTAAAGATAATATTCTTAATCAATATAAAACTGATTTTTTAATTTGTATAATTTCACATCCCGTTCAAAACGTTATAATTATGCTACTCAGCTTTGGTTGTCATCCCTGCATGTTTTTTTTAGCGTGAATCCATTCACAAAAAATTCTAAAGGGTGCACAGGCATTATTCATGCTTATGGTTTTGGAATTAATATCTATACTTCACGATGAATTCTATATTTACAATTTAGAATTCTAATCAATAAAATAGATAGAAATTTACTTTGACGGCGACATGACTGGATTCCCGCTAAGAGAGCATTCGGGAATGACAGTATTGAGAGGTGTTTTTTAAAGACACAATTAATGCGTAGATTCTAAACTGAAATTGATATTATAATACAGAATAAAAATATTTTGGACAGCAATGGTTTAATTTATTCTTACGGATTTATGTTTCTACTGATTTTTATTCTTTCAAAATCAGCTTTGAAGAATCAAGAATTAATAATTCTTCACTTGCCTTATGAATGGAATCCGCATTTATACTTCTCCATATTTCAGAATCATTTATAAAACTTTCATTAAATATTTTTCCGGACAGATCTCTGATGACGCAATACTGACCGTAAGGATGAGAAAGCGTGCTGTCATCCTTTGATCCCCGGGTAAAGTAGGCAAGTAACTTATACAAATTTTCATCAGCTTTCGTTAGTTCCGCTAACTTTGCCCTGTATTCAAGCTTCCATGAGGGTATCTCATTATATTTTTTAATATCTGAAAAATGCTGCGCCTCATGAACTAAATAACTCACTTTGAAATTTTCCTTAGCAGTGTCATATGCTTTTGCAACACAGTACAACACACTATCCTTTGGCCAGCCGCCCGGGTATGCATTTCCGAAAGTCGCATATTCTTCCCATCCCAAAGTAATTAAGTCTTTCATGAAGAGAACTGGAACACTAATATTGCCGTCGGTAAGCTCAACATCATAATTAACTGTATCCTGTGTTTTCCAGATATAGATGTCATAAAGATTTCCCGTCTTGCCGTCAACGTTATTAAAATATCCGTTTGTTGTTAGCAATTTTGAGAAATATTTAAACGGTTCATTAGCTATATCTGTTTTATCCCAATTATTTTCATCCGAATAATTCTTTACTAAATAATCTGACAGATCTATCAAAAGGATAGAATCGGCAGACTCAAGTGATTTATGCTTTAATAATACTGAAGTCCAGTAGACTCTGTAAATGTCAAATACATCCTTTATCAACTGATCTTCAGTATTATAGTCAAAGATCTCATTGCCGCTGACGAATCGTGAGTAATATTTTTCCTTAACCGGCAGATCAGTTTCAGCCAAGCGGTAAGAGGGTAGCGTATCAAGAATGGCAAGTATAGTTTTCACATCTTCCTGAATGGCATAATTGTAAAGTGATTTAAAAATAAATTTTGGTTGTGCAGTATCTAAAGGAGTTTGCGCATTGGATAACTGAACGCTGCAAATTAGTAAGAAAAAATACAAATATTTTTTCATTCGAATATATTTTTAATTATTAGTGCTTCCCGGGATTCGAAAAATGCCGACCTAAAGTTTTACCACTGGTCACGTAAAGTTAAGTATTAAATTAAGAAATTAAAAAGGAAAGAATAATGTAAGCCGAAAAAGAGAAATTGATGAGTAAGACTCCTCAAAATATACCCTTAAAAACCTCAGTTTGGTAAATAATTCTATGCTGACAATTGCCCGAGGCAATTCAAAAAGAAATTTCTGATTTTCTCAAAAGCTTCATAAGGTTCGAAAATTTAAAATTCTAGAATTTTTTCCTTTGAGTCTTTGAGACTTCGAGGAAAAAAACTTTAATTTTGTTTCTCAAAAGTATCATTATTATCAATCAATTTGCAATCCATAAAACCGGGAAATGTAGGACTCAACCGAGCTCATATTTCCATGTAGCTATATTGTCCAGAAAATTGAGTCTGCGGAATTAAACTGAGCAGATTTTACACCACGCTAATGGAATGTAAAAAATAGTCCGAAAACATTTCAATACCTTCAATACATTCGTCCAAAATAAAGAAAGAGCTTGCCACAAGTTTTCACGAATGAACACGAATTAAATAAAAATATTCCTAATTTTTCAAATAGAAATGAGCTATTAAGATGGATTTAAGGGTTGATTTAAAAAGACACGATATTGTTCTAAACAATATCATCAAAGCAGATTGAATTTTAATATTTTTTATTTTTGAAAAACATTTTGGACATACAAGGAATCTTCAAAAACCTCCATACCCTGATTTGCATTTTATTTTCAAAATTTAAAGCCAATATTTCCCAAAAATTAAAGGAAAGAATTTCTAGTGAAAATGCTTTTATATAATCTGAACAATACTTTCATCCAAGGACAGTTATGATTTTAAAAACCATCATCTGAAAGATTAATACTTCATTTAAAATTATAAAAGTAAAATGAAACCTAACATTAATGACCTCACCAAACTGCAGGATCTGAAAAAGTTGCTCACCGAAAAAAATGTAACTCCCGGCGCTATCAGTACAATTGAAAAAGCATTGAAAAAGGGAATGGTTTTTAAAAAAACCGAAGATCTCGCTATACTGAATATTCCAACTCTTGACCTCACCCTTGTCAAAGATACAGTTGACTTCGGTACAACTACAGTGGTTGTAAAGAACATAAAGACCATTGAGTATACTTTTAAACCAATAGGAGAAGACAAATTTTTCTTTGGCTATCAGTTTATTGTCTCATTCACAAACAAAAAAGGATTCAAGGTTGAACAATCTTATCCGATTGAGGATTCAAGAATTGTTATTGTTGATTTTGATCTCAATGATCTTCAGGATAAAAGTAAAATCATCCTGCAGGTTAAGTCTGCACTGGTTGAGTATGCAAAACTTGCATTGAATGCAGGTAACAGTGTTCCCAAAGATGAGTTTGTTGAAATTGCGATTACTGCTCTTGCTAATTCCGCAGTTAGTGTTGGTGTAGATGAGTTGCTGCTCAGACCTAATCCCCGTGTCATTGATTCTTACCGGATTAAGGGTAAATTGATTTCCAACCGCTCTGAATCCAAATTAGACGGGTTCCAGATAGTCATATTTGCTGCAACCGCAAAACTTCAGGACGATTCTCCTGATTTCTTTCCTGTTGCATATGCAAGGACGGAAACTAACGGTTATTTTGTCACAAGCTTTTTAGTTTTTAATGATATTGAAGACATTATAAAAGTAAAGGAAGGGAAGGTAAGGGTTTCGAAAGATAATTTCGAAAAGGAATTTCCTGTGAAGCTGATTGAGAAGACAGAAAATGACGTACAGAAGTCAATGCTTCCCGAACGTCTGATAATCGCCATCAATGAAGACAAAACTGAGAAAGAAGATGAAGAGGGATGCGTCGAGTGCGGTTGCAGCGATTTGAATTTTCATGAAAAGAAAGTTCTTGAAGAGTTCAGTTACTTTACAGTTGTAAGAACTACCGAACCTTCGATAATTGCAGATGTACTTGAGGAGGAAAAAGAGGTAAATCTGGAAGACATATATGGGGTAAACATTACTGTTCCTTTCAGCGTGTTTACAAAATTTCATGCAATCGAAAATAAGCAAATTAAAACAGCAAATTTTACTTCTAATCTTTCATCTGTTACACCTTTATCCGGCTCAGGAGGAGCAACATTAAGCAGAAATGTACCGAGCGGAGTTTCAACTTCTTTTACTCCGGAAAGATCTGCAGAAGCTATACCTGTTGCAGGAGCCGTAAAAAATACCTTTAATAAAGAATTGCTTGACAGACTTATCATCGAGCATAAAGTTAAAACAATAATACAAGGTACAGATAAACCGGTATTCAAAGGAAGAACTCATCTGAATCAGCTCAACCAAATTGACTGGGACGATGAACCGACGATTTATCAAGCTGCAAGCATTGCGCATGGACATCTGCTTCAATTCAAACAAGAATGGATTCCTGACGGATATTCAATCGGAGATCTGGTTTACTCACTTCCGCTTGCTCCCGGTCAGAAAAAGCAGATTGCTGTTCTGGACTGGGAAAGAAGAGAGAGTGCAGCCAACTCACAGTTCTTAGGGTACGAAGAAACTCTAAACAACTCTTTGATACGAGACAGAGATATCAGTGAAGTTGTAAGCGGAACACTTACAGAAAACTTAAGAGGCAACTCGAAAGCAACAACAGGCGGAATTGGATTTGGGTTTGGTGCCTCTGCAATGGGAATTATTCCCGGCATAGGAAGCTTTGGAAGCTTACTTGGTATTAGCGGCGGAACCAGTTCATCCGGTTCAACTGCGAGTCAGAGTTCAAGCCGGGAAACAACTGCAAGCAGCCTTCAGAGTCTTGTAGATAGAACTACACAGGCGGCAAGTGTAGTCCGTTCACAGCGAGCGACAGTGGTTCAGACAGTAAGTCAGGGAGAGACAGTACAAGCAACAGCAGAGTCGGTGGCGAATTACAATCACTGTCATGCAATTACAATTCAGTACTTTGAAGTGCTGCGACATTTTACAGTCAGAAACAGAATTGCGGGTGTTCAGGAATGTTTGTTTGTTCCTCTTCAAATGACTCCGTTTGATTTGGAAAAATGTTTGCGCTGGCGCAATACACTGGAGAAGCATCTTTACAGGACTGAGCTTCGTGGTGCATTCAACGCTGTTGCTAGAATACAGAATGAAAAGGAGAGTGCGTTTGAAAATTATTATGACAGCATCGGATTTCCGCGAAAGAATTTTGCTGAACAAAATATAAATTTTTTCAGCGGTGAACTGCTGATGGAATTTTTCTTTTTCAATACAAATGAAGAAAAGATAGATGATGTTATAATTTTATTTTTCAGTCACTTCAGAATCTCGCTAGACCAGTTTCGTGATAGAAAAATTACAGATGAAGAGCTTGCAAGACATGTCGGTCCGAGAGCAATAGAATATTTGCTGGATGCATTTACAATTGAAACAGACAAGGGTATTGATCTGAAAATGGATCTTACACTTATTTCGACATTCAGACAAAATGCCGGTTTGCAGATTTCCGTCCGTCAAAGCAGTTCAACTCCGCTTACCGTTCCCAGAAATGAGGTAAATGCAATTAATATAAAACTTGATCTGGATAAATTATCACCGGAAGAAGCAGACAATCTCAGACAATTTCAAAACAAGTTCATGAAAATAAGAGTACGTTCGGGAAATCTTCGTTACCGTACTGATAATTTTTCCGGTACATTGTTTAACGGACGGCTGGACAATGACATTTTTGCTGAAGGTGACGGAGTATTTATACCGACACCTCTGACGAGAGATGAACTGCGTAACCCACGCGGTGAAGACGTAGATGCAGCAAATAATTTACTTCATCATCTGAATGAAAATCTTGAATATTATCATAAATGTATTTTCTTTGATATGACACCAGAAAGACGCTTCATGCTTCTTGACGGAATCATTGCTCCGGGTAAAGCAAACGGGCGAAGCGTAGCATCGGTTGTAGAAAACAGAGTGATCGGAATAGCCGGCAATTCGCTCATAATGCCAGTGGCTCCTGGAAATCAGCTCGATCCGACAATCGATGAGACATTCGACTTATTTGCTCAGTATTATCAGGACGAGCAGGAGCCAATGCGTATCAGCATGCCGACAAAGGGTATTTATGCAGAAGCTGTGATGGGTAAATGCAATTCATGTGAGGAGAAAGATGAGACAAAATTCTGGCGCTGGGAAGAATCACCGATTCCTGACAGTCCGAATACACAGATATTGCCTCTGAATACAGAAACTCGCAGAGCAGATCCCGGTGATCTTCAGGCGAAAGATTTTCCGAATCCGGTTGTTAATATTCAGAATGCTCCTAATGTACCTGACCCGACCGGACTGCAGGGCTTGCTGCAGTTGTTAGGTAAAGGAGATTCATTCAGAGATATCACCGGATTAAATCAAAATCAGCTTAACGCTCTTGCAACATTCCAGAAGACAATGGATACAGCACAGGCATTCGGAAAGGAGGCGGCTGAATTAGCTAAGACAGCAGCAGCAATGAAGATGATCGAAGATGCGAAAAAGAGCGGTTCACTTACCAACGAGCAGGTAAGAGAAAAAGCAGGAGGAATAATCGACAATCTTAAAGGTGATCCAAATACAAATAGGCTGGAGCAAGGTCTTGGATTAATTAACAAACTCGAGAAAGACGGAATTATTAGTTCAGATATATCATCAGCAGCTAAAGAAAATCTCCTTAAAAATTTCGGAGACAGCAGCAATACAAAAACCAATATGTCTAATTCGGAAATTACGGGTTTAGTCGACTCGGCATCGCAAAACAAAGCCGATGTTTCGGTATTAAGAGCTGACGGCGAGAAAATCGAAATTACCCCTGTTAAGGATTCATCGGGAACCGTCATACTCGATACAAAATTGAACGGCGGTTCTTTCGGACGTAGAGAGGACGAAGGATATTTTGACAAGATTCAGTTAATAGTAGAAGATAACAATGGTATTAGATCGATAACACTCAGCAATAATACATTTGATTTTATTGGAATTGCAGTGACAGGTGTCAGAGATGAGAATGAAGTTGAATTCAGAACAAGAGCAGCTTTTAAAACACGTGTGACAATCCCTCCTGGAAGAAGGCAACTGCTTTATTCGGGGAAACCAAAATCAGGAGTTTCATTTTCTGTAATGGATCCAACAGGCTTTGATATTACAAGAGGAAATCCGTCTGCAAAACACGCGGACAATACTTTTTATAAATTGCCGTTTAAAACAGGGGAGAAATATAAATGTTCAGGCGCATTCGGAGACGGACAGCATACAGGAGATGAATTGAATTCAGTGGACTTTCTACTGCCATTAAACAGGGAATTTGTTGCAGCACGCGGCGGAACTGTTGTAAACATAGTGAGAGCATTTCCTGAAAATCCAAAAGATCCGGCAGATCCTTCAAAATGGCAGAGAAGAGGTGGTAATACAGAAAATACAATTACCATCCGTCACAGTGATGATACTTACGGAGTTTATTCTCATCTTAGTCAGAACGGAATTGCCGGAGGAATTAATGTAGGCTCAAATGTATCTGCAGGTCAGGTTCTCGGAAAGGTAGGTGTAACAGGAAATTCCGATGGTCCGCACTTACATTTTACTGTGCAGGATGGAAACTTTAAATCTATTCCATGGAAATTTATTGATGTTAATAAAGTAACCTATGAAGCAAAAGCGGGGGAATGTTATGAAGCGAATAAAGGGAAAGTACCTTGTTAAAAGTATTGGGCATTGAGTAATTAGGCATTTGGTATTAATACTAATAATAGTCTTATTCTATTTCTATTTGTATTTAACATTATGCATACATTCCTTCATAGTTATATTTATTTCTGTAATCTAACGGTGATAATCCCGTGATCTTTTTGAATACTGTTCTGAAGGTTTTTATATCAGAGTATCCAACATCATACATTACTTCGCTGATGTTTTTCTTTGTTGTTTCAAAGCTTTTTTTAGCTGCTTCTACTTTTACACGCTGAATGTATTTTGTCACCGTGTTGCTTGTGGCTTTTTTAAATCTTCGTTCAAAATTTCTCCTTCCGAGAATTGACATTGTTGCAAGTTTATCAACGGTAATTTTTTCCTGAAAATTATTTTCGATAAATTCCTGAGCGGTTTTTATGGATTCGTCTCCGTGTGCTTTCTGTCCCTGAAAAATTGCAAATGAAGACTGATTATATCTTTCTATTTCGATTGCAAAAACTTTAGAGCACAGGATCGACATTTCGCGTCCGGCATATTTTTCAATCAGATACAAAATTAGATTCAAATAAGAGTATGCTCCTCCGCTGGAATATATACCGTGTTCATCCGTAATGATCCTTTCGGCAACAAGATTTATATCCGGAAACATTTGTCTGAATTCGTTTGCAACCATCCAGTGTGTAGCACACTTTTTTCCGTTAAGTAAACCTGTTGAAGCAAGTAAAAAAGCGCCGACGCAAAGACTTGCTATTTCAGCTCCTTTCTTGTGCTGTTCAATAATCCATGGAATAAATTCACGATTCATATTAAGAGCAGTTTTCATGTCGCCGTCAAGAGCAGGAATAATGACAAGATCAGTTTTTTTAACATCATGTATCAGCCGATCACAATGTGCGGTAAACAGACCTCCGCTCAAAGGGGTTTCTTTTAATATTCCCACCAACTGAACATTAAACAAAGGAGTTGCTCCTTTAGATGCACCAAAATTATTCACCTGAGTAAACAGCTGGCGAGGTCCTTCTATACTTCCTAAGATAGCTCCTTTCGGAACAAGTATTGAGATGTGTTTCATATTAATTCTAATTTATTTTTAACAAACTTTTCTAACATGAAAAACAAAAATATAAACGCTGAATGTCGCAATCAACACCTTAATAAGTCGTTTTCACACATATGATTTTTAATCTGATTAGATTAATTTTGTATTAAGTTTGAAAATTAAATGCTCTTAACCCAGATTTTTCATTAGAACATTTAATTTACCACGAAGTCACAAAGACACAAAGCAATTGCTAATAAAATAGAATGTAAGAAAAAATTCTTTGCACACGTTGCGAAATCCTTTGCGTACTTTACGTTTGCAGATTTTCAAGATTTCTAATGAACAATTTGGGTTTAATAATCAGCAGTAAATTTTAATCAATTAATAAAAATCAAGTAGAAAGGAAAATTCTCATGCAAAAAATAACTCCGTTCCTGTGGTTCAACGACAATGCAGAAGAAGCAATGAATTTTTATGTTAAGTTATTTAATAATTCAAAGATACTCAGTGTATCCAGTTATGATAATGCCGGACCCGAGCAAAAGGATACTGTATTAGTCGGAAAATTTGTTTTGAACGGACAGGAGTTCATGGCATTAAACGGCGGACCTATGTTTAAATTTACTGAAGCTGTTTCATTTGTTATAAATTGTGATACTCAGGAGGAAATTGATTACTACTGGGATAAATTATCCGACGGAGGTGAAATACAGATGTGCGGATGGCTGAAGGATAAGTTCGGATTATCCTGGCAGGTAGTCCCGTCAATGATGGATAAGCTGATGGTCAGTAAAGATCCTGAGAAATCAAAAAGAGTAATGGAAGCACTGATGCAGATGAAAAAACTTGATATAAAAACTCTGGAGGAGGCGTGAGATTTGTAAAATTTATAAGATTCATAAGATTCATAAGATTATAAGACTCATAAGATTATAAGATTCATAAGATTTGGTCGACAAGTAAGATCTCTTTTGATTTAAGTTTAATTTTAACATTCAACTTTAAACTTTCAACTTTTAACTTTCAACTTTTCAAATAAGAAGTATATGTAAATTATCCATTCAAATTTTTATATTTGCAAAACTAAATAACAAAAAATGAAAACAGCCAAAAAGAAAGCATCACCTTCTAAAAAAGCAAAAGTCAAATACATTGACGGTTTTTTAATAGCTCTTCCAAAGAAAAACCTGACGGCATATAAAAAGATGTCACAAATGGCAGGTAAGATCTGGAAAGAATACGGAGCTCTCGAATATAAGGAATGTTATGGAGATGATTTAAACATTAAGATGGGTGCGCCATTTCCTTCATTGCTGAAATTAAAGAATGGTGAGACTGCGATTTTTTCATGGATTGCATATAGAAATAAAAAGCAGCGTGACAGTGTAAATGCTAAAATTATGAAAGATCCAAGATTGGCAAATTGCATGGACATGAATAATATGCCCTTTGAAATTAAACGGATGTCAATGGGAGGATTCAGTATATTTGTAGATATGATATAAAATTTCTGCTCACTGTAAATGAAAGAAACTAAGAGAATTGAAAAACTTTTTGAAGATCTCTATGACGGAGAGCCATGGATCGGTGTTTCTATATTCGACACACTGAAAGGTATTTCGGCTGAGCAGGCTGCTAAAAAAATTACACCGCATTGGAATTCAATCTGGGAAATTGTAAATCATATTATCTATTGGAGATTGAATGTTCTGAAGCGTGTTCACGGCGAGGTAATAGTATCACCTGAAAATAATTATTTTGAAAAAATATCAGATACTTCTGAAGCAGAGTGGAAGAATACGCT
The DNA here is from genome assembly GCA_964399995.1 of uncultured Ignavibacteriaceae bacterium. Classification (GTDB taxonomy): domain Bacteria; phylum Bacteroidota; class Ignavibacteria; order Tepidaquicellales; family Tepidaquicellaceae; genus JAGPCH01. The sequence goes on along the minus strand of CAYNTN010000055.1, from coordinate 1,854 downwards.
GAAAAGACTGGAAGATTCACAGCAGCAATGGATTGCATTTCTGAAAAAGTTCAGGGAAAGAGATTTTGAAAATATTTATAAAAACAACGGGCTTTCATATTATGAACATGTTCACGGAATAATACAGCATGATGCTTATCATCTGGGACAAATAGTTTTGCTTGCTAAAGGCAAAATAACTTTAGAAAAATTAGCTTAACTGTTTGAAAAATTTAATTAATAAGATACAGAATTTAATTTTCTTATTTGTAATAAGCGTAGGTAGTCCTTACTTAGTAAATGGACAGGTACCGGAAGATAAGCTGATAATCTCAAAACTTACCGGAGATTTTTATGTTTATACAACTTTTCAAACTATTAATGGAACACTTTTTCCGTCGAACAGCATGTACATAATAACTGACGGCGGTGCGGTTATGATAGACACACCATGGGACAAGACACAGTTTCAGCCTTTACTCGACAGCATTAAGAGTAAGCATAACAAAGAAGTTATGCTTTGCATTTCAACTCATTTCCATGATGACAGGATTGCCGGTTTGGATTTTTAAAACAAATAGGTGTGAAAACCTTTACTTCAAAGATGACCTATGACTTGTGTAAAGAAAACAATGACAGGCAATCCGAGTTCTATTTTGTAAATGATACTGCTTTCAAGACAGGACAATATACAATTCAGACATTCTATCCCGGGGAAGGACATACAAAAGATAATATTGTCATTTGGATACCTGAAAGGAAAATTCTTTACGGAGGGTGTCTCATAAAGAGTACGGAAAATTCTTCGCTCGGAAATATTGCAGATGCAAATCTTGCGGAATGGCCGTTGTCAATAAAGAAACTGATCGAACTTTTCCCTGATGCCGAATATGTCATACCGGGACATTTCGGATGGGAAAATAATAATGGACTTGTACATACCTTGAAACTTCTGGAGTCAAATAATGATTAGAATCATTTATAATCAGCTTTTAAAATCTTAATTTAAGGAGAAAAAAATGTTAAAAAAGGTTAGGGGTGGGTTATCATTCACAGTGTTAATTATTTTGATTATGACTGTGATCGAAGTAAATGCAAATACTGATTTGCTTTCATTTCAATACCCTGCATCAGATTCATCATATAAGAAATCCAATTCACAGAATGAAAATGCCGGCAAGATATTAAGTGAATTATTTACTGATTATCTGCTTATCAAGAATTCATTATCCGTTAACGATTCTTCAGCAGCCCAGAGACAGGCTCTTGAATTTCTGGAAAATGTTCAGAGTAAGTCGAAGGATATTGATAAAAGTACAATGCCGCGTAATTGGGAATTATTCATGAAGTATGCTCCGGAAGCAAAGACACGGATTGCCGCTTCAAGCTCTCTGACCGAGCAGAGATTCTTTTTCGGAATTTTGAGCAATTACATAATAGAGCTGATAAAGTCTTTCGGAATGAACAATAAAACCGTTTACATTTTGCAATGCAGTGATAAATCAATATTGGGTTCCGGCAAATGGCTCTCTGATTTCAATGACGGAAAAAATCCGTATCTTGGACCGGGAAATGAGAATTGTATTAAGTTGTTGGAAAGCAAAATGTATTAGAGTTCATTGAGTCGTGAGTGTGTGGAGTCGTGAGTGTATTGAGTCGTGAGTGTATTGATTCGTGAGTGTATGGAGTCGTAAGTGTATTGAGTCGTGAGTGTATTGAGTCGTGAGTATATTGAGTCGTGAGTGTATGGAGTCGTGAGTGTATTGAGTCGTGAGTGTATGGAGTCGAGAGTGTATGGAGTCGTGAGTGTATGGAGTCGTGAGTGTATGGAGTCGTGAGTGTATGGAGTCGTGAGTGTATGGAGTCGTGAGTGTA
>CAYNTN010000054.1:0-28324 GCA_964399995.1 uncultured Ignavibacteriaceae bacterium | reverse complement strand
AAGTACACGAAGTACACTAAGAAAAAATGATTTTAAAAAAATATATCTTTGTGTTATTACATAACAAAACGTTGTTTTTTAGCAAACTTTTGGACCATATATTTTTAACACAGAGACACAGAGGAATCGAATTATTCCTTTATGTTTTTCTCTGTGTCTCTGTGACTCTGTGTTAAAATTCATTAAAATTTGATTGTAGCCTAAGGCTACGATGTGTTCTCAGTGCCTTAGTGGTAAAAATTACATCGATTTTTTTATACAGCACAAAATAAGATATGAACTAAAAATCATTTTCATTTTTGGTTCTGGCTATGCCAGTTTAGGAATTAGGAGTTGCGAATTACAAATTACAAATAACGAATAACGAATTACAATGATTAATGAGAAAGAAATCTGGGAAGCATTGAATGATGTTAAAGATCCTGAGATACCGAAAATTTCAGTTGTAGATATGGGAATTATTACGGATGTGAAAATAAGTAACGAGGATTTTGTGGATGTAAGGATGACTCCGACATTTGCCGGCTGTCCCGCAGTCAATGTGATGAAAAACGATATCGAAAAGAGAATTTCCCTTCTTCCTGTTTCAGGTGTGAATGTAGAAGTAAATTATGATGTTCAATGGAATTCAAATATGATAACAGACCGGGGCAGGAAATTGCTTCAGGAATCAAATTTTGCATTACCTTCCAAACACAGCGGATTCGTTTCAATTGATTTGCTTATTAATGTGGAATGTCCGTTCTGTCACAGTAAAAATACAAAACTCCAGACACCATTTGGACCGACCCAATGCCGTGCTATTCATTATTGTCTTAATTGTTTTCAGGCATTTGAACAGTTCAAGCCGGTATAAATTTTTTGGATTCGTAAGATTTATAAGATTCGTAAGATTTAAGACTGGATTCAGGAGATCATGATAATCACCATTCAACATTGCAATTCACGATTCCAATTTTAATAATTACTGCCAATTCTGATCTGCAGATTCAGGCTGATATTCGGGCCGTTGAAGTATCCGATGTTCACATTTCCTATAGATGTCCCATTCAGGAAACTATTTAAGCCGGCAAGATTCTGACTTATCAGATTAATCGTATATCCGGGACGAAGTGATATTGTAGCTCTTTTGTTTACAATGAAGTTCAAAAACAAAGTAGGATTAAAAGCTGTGTAAGAGAAAAAATCCCTCTGATTGATCCGTGTATAGTCCGGTGTGGGAGTAAAACGATCATAGCTTCGCGTCAGAATATTCATTGAACCAAAGGTCATTGAAAATCCAGCGCCAAGATTCATCAAACTGCCTGCTTTAAGAAAATACTGAATTCCTCCGCTTACTAAGGGTGCTGTAATCTGAACGTCCTGATTTGTGCGTCTCCCCGTACCTTGTGCAAAGAGTGATGATTTTGTACCTGAGAATAGCAATGAAAATGCAAATTCAATATTTAAAAAACTTTTTTCCTTTTCATAATTCACTCCAATGTTAATGCTTGGTCCAAAAAGCATATCGAATTGATCCATCTTTTGTACCACCGCAGGGTTTGAATTGTATTGGTTGACAATTGTATTAAGTTCATCTGATTGCATAAAATTTAAAATGAAACCGCCTGATGCGTAAAATTTTTTATGAGCCGGTTGTGACAGAGCAACGGAAGATAATAGTAAAATCGCAAGTAATGTTATTTTCATTTAGAGATGTTAAATTTGTTTGTGCAATATCATTAAAGTTAATTTAAAAATAAATCTAAATAAAAAATAATTGGAATTGAGAATTAGGAATTAAGAATTGAGAATTAAGGGATAGTAATGAGATTTTTAAGAATTTACTAATCCACAATATTCAATCCGGAATAATTTGAATTTAAAAACATTTTCTAAAAACTGACAACAGCCTTTAGATCTACTCCGAAACCGCTGAAAGTCTCACTGTCGTATTCAGAAGGCTCATCACTCTGCCAGGTGTTTGGATTCAGGGCAATATTAACATCCGTAAGATCCTGTGAAAATACCTGTGCTAAATAGTAAGGTCTCACTGTGATCCCGATATTCTTGCTAAAATTTAAATTAAGAAAAAGAGTTGGTGTAAATCCTAAAGCAAGAGTTGAGCTTGTCGGTGTAATGTCTGTATAGTCAGGCGGTGGGCTATTTAAATTATAAACTCTTGTTTCATAGCTGAATGAACCGATATCTAAAAAAAGTCCGAATCCGTAATCAAAAGGACTTTTAGTCTGTACAAGATAACCTATGCCGAGATTTGCAAAAAAATTATAAACTTTGAATTCCCTTTTGGCTTCTACACCGGAGACTGTTCCCTGAGCATATTTGACACCTGAGTTATTAAATGTCACTCCTGCTTCAAGTATCATTGAATTTATTACTCCGCCGAAAGAAAAATCAAGCCCGGACATGGTGTTAACGTTATCCATTTTTGTTGAAAGATAACTTCGAGTCTCATTGTAACGGTCAATAATAAAATTTACTGATGAAGCATTTGGAAAATTAAAGTTGTATCCGCCTGTTAAATACAACTTTTCTTCAAGGTCCTGAGAATTTGCGATGTTAAATGCAGCTAAGGTTAAAAGATAAAACAGAATTTTTTTCATGTGATGGTATGATTTATATTAGACACTGAACTTGTTTTTAATTTTAACTAAATTATTGAAAATAATTTTAAAATGAAATTAGAAGATTTAACGCACGAGCAACAGGAGAAGATCTCCGAGTTCGGTGTGAATACATGGTACGTTCTGGAGCTGTTAGGAGATTATAAGAAAGATCCGGATTCGGTGAGTGACAACTGGAAGCAATTATTCAAAGAGTTAAATCTAAATGCGGGAAATGGTTCAGCTGTAACCAAGAAAACTCAGGACTCTTCCTCAACTATAAATGCCAAGTCTCAGACTCTTTCTCAAAATCAGATTTCAATGCCAATTCGTTCGGAAGGTGAAGAAGCTCAGGTGATAAGAGGTATCGGTGCAAAAGTCATAGAAAATATGAACAACAGCCTGACAGTCCCGACTGCCACTACATTCAGAACAATTCCTGTAAAAGTCCTTGAAGAAAACCGAAGAATAATAAATGATTATCTTAAGAAAAAAAACAGCGGAAAAATTTCTTATACACATATCATAGGTTGGGCTATTGTAAAAGGAATTCAATTTGTTCCGGTTATGAATAATTCTTTCACTTTCATAAACGGCGAGCCTAATCTTATTAAAAAGCAAAATGTAAATCTCGGACTGGCAATTGATCTTCAGAAGAAAGACGGAAGCCGGTCGTTGATAGTACCGAATATTAAAAAAGCAAACCTCCTTAACTTCAGACAATATTTTGATGCATACGATGATATTATACGCAGATCACGAAGTAATAAGATTGAAGTTTCCGATTTTCAGGGGACAACAATTTCACTTACCAATCCCGGGACACTCGGAACTGTTGCATCCACTCCAAGACTAATGATCGGGCAAGGCGCTATAATCGCTACCGGTGCAATTGATTATCCGGCTGAATATCAGGCTGTTACAAATGAAGTGATCACAAAGATCGGCTTGAGCAAGATCATGAATATGACTAGTACTTATGATCACAGAATCATTCAGGGAGCCGAGTCGGGACTGTTTTTGAAAAAGATCAGTGAGCTACTTCATGGTGATGAAAATTTTTATGAGGAAATATTCCACGACCTTGAGATTCCGATGGCACCGGTTAAGTGGGCTCTGGATAAAGCTGCGGATGCAGGAGATGATTCATGTACAATTGAAAACATTGAAGAAATTGAAAAACAGGCTAAGGCAATACAGCTTATAAATATGTTCAGAGTAAGAGGTCATCTTCTTGCACATCTCGATCCTCTCTATCTGAAAGTTCATCACCATCCCGAACTTGATCCTTCGAATTACGGCTTTACAGTCTGGGATTATGACAGGGAATTTATTACGGACGGGCTTGCCGGACTGCGCACGGCAACTTTAAGGAAAATTCTTGACATCTTATACCAGACTTATTGTGATAAAATCGGAGTTGAGTTTAAGCATATTCAGGATCCGGAACAAAAGGAATGGCTGCAGGAAAAGATGGAAACAAATAGAAACACTCCTCACTTTACTGATGAAGAGAAAAAACACATACTGTTTAAACTGTCTGAAGCAGAAAATTTTGAAAAGTTCATAGATAAGAAGTATATAGGTCACAAGAGATTTTCACTTGAAGGTTCGGAAACGATCATACCTACACTGGATTACCTTTTACAATGCGGAGCTGACGGAGATGTGAAAGAAATGGTTCTGGGAATGGCTCACAGGGGAAGACTGAATGTGCTTGCAAATATTATCGGCAAATCTATGGCGGCAATATTCTCTGAGTTTGAAGGTCACATAGATCCGGCTTCGGCTCAGGGTTCGGGTGATGTAAAATATCATCTCGGCGCTGCCGGAGTTTATCATACATTTGACGGAAATGAAATTAAAGTATCGGTTGCATCAAACCCGTCGCATCTGGAATTTGTAAATCCGGTTGTCGAAGGAATAGTTCGCGCGAAGCAAATGAGAACAAATGACATATCGCGTGATAAAACAATCCCGGTTTTGATTCACGGTGATGCTGCTGTTGCTGGGGAGGGGATTGTTGCGGAAACATTAAATCTCTCTCAGCTTCACGGATACCGTACCGGAGGCACTATTCACATCATTATTAATAATCAGATAGGATTTACGACTACACCAATTGATGCACGCTCTTCTGTTTATGCCTCGGATGTTGCAAAGATGATTCAGGCTCCTATTTTTCATGTGAATGGAGATGACCCCGAGGCAACTCTCCTTGTTACAAAGCTGGCATACGAGTACAGGATGAAATTTAATAAAGATGTTGTGATCGATGTCTTTGGTTATAGAAGACTTGGTCATAATGAAGCTGATGAGCCGGCATTTACGCAGCCGTTGATGTATAAAACGATAAGAAATCATGCATCAGTCAAAGAAATTTATCAGAAAAAATTACTTGAGGAAAAAGTTATTTCGCCGGAAGAGGTTGAGCTAATGGAGAAGAAGATTTTTGATAAGATGAATTCCAGTCATGAGAAAGTTCAGAAATTTAAATCCGATATTCCGCTTGCGGTTACTCAGGAACAAATAGAAGCAGCCGAAGCGAGAATTGATACCAATGTCCCCATTGAAAAATTAAATGAAGTAGTAGAGGCAATTACTACACTGCCTTTAACTTTTAACCTGCATCCTAAATTACGAAGGTTTGTAGAGTCACGCAGGGAATTCCTGACTAAGGATGTGGAAGTTGACTGGGCATTCGGAGAAGCACTGGCTTTCGGAAGTCTTATGCAGGAAGAGATACCGATCAGATTAAGCGGTCAGGACAGTTCACGCGGAACATTTTCACAAAGGCACATTGTGCTGACGGATTCGGAAACGGGAGACGAAATTATTCCTCTTAACAATGTAGCGCCTGATAAAGCATTGATAGAACCGCTTGACAGTCTATTGTCAGAAGCCTCTGTACTTGGATTTGAATTTGGTTATTCAACTGCAGATCCCATTACGCTTGTGATTTGGGAAGCTCAGTTCGGAGATTTTGTAAATGCAGCGCAGGTAATCATAGATAATTTTATAGCCAGCTCTTATACAAAATGGGGACTTCCGAACAATCTTGTAATGCTGCTTCCTCACGCTCAGGAGGGACAAGGTCCGGAACACTCAAGTGCACGGCTCGAGAGATTTCTTACTTTATGCGCTGATGATAATATGATAGTCTGCAATCCTACCAACTCGGAACAGTATTTCCATTTATTAAGAAGGCAGACAAAGCAAAAGAAGAAAAGACCTCTTGTGATATTAACTCCCAAGAGTTTGCTGAGATTACCCGAAGCAAAATCAAGGAAGGATGAATTCACAAGAGGACAATTTGATGAAATCATTGATGATGCAATTGCCGATAAATCTTCTGTCAAAAGAGTAATTGTTACCAGCGGCAAGGTTTATTATGATCTATTAAAATACAGGCAGGGATATGAAATTGGGGATACAGCGATAGTAAGGCTTGAGCAATATTATCCTTATTTGAGTGATGTGATGAAAAAAGTATTAAGCTCATATAAGTATGCCAAAGAAGTTGTTTGGGTTCAGGAAGAGCCGCGTAACATGGGTGCATGGAATTTCTTAGCAATACTGCTGAAGAATGATCTTTCAGAAAATCAGAAACTTTATTGTGTAAGTCCTGAAGCAAGCGCAAGCCCGGCTGCAGGTTCTTTGAGCAAGTTTAATGAAGAGCATGATGAGGTTTTGAGGCTTGCGTTTTCTGATGAGATCCAGCCTGTATTTTAGTTGAGTAGTTGAGTGGTTGTGTAGTTGAGTAGTTGAGTTGTTTATATCTTCATGTCGCAGCCTTTTGCTGAATTATTGTGCTGCTAGTAGTATGGAAAGGGAAAGAGTTTTTATTTTAAAGAATAAATCTTATTTGTAATAACGATCAATTAAATATTTTTTTCGCAACCACAGTTTAATTACAATAGAATGAAAACAATGAAGGTAGAACATACAGATAATTATTTCGGCACTGAAGTTAGCGATCCTTATGTATGGATGGAAGATATGCTGAGTGAAGATGTTAAAAACTGGATCAAACAGGAAAACGAAATTACCGAGAATTATCTGAGTAAAATTCCTTTCCGCGAAAAGATAAGAGAAAGACTTACCGAGCTCCTGAATTATCCGAAATATTCTGCTCCTTTCAAAGCAGGCGATTATTATTTTTTTTACAAGAATGACGGCTTACAAAATCAGGCTGTTCTTTATCGTCAAAAAGGACTTGATGGTGAGCCGGAAGTTTTTCTGGATCCTAATAAATTATCTTCTGAAGGAACTGTTGCTTTGATTGAATCATCTGTTTCTTGGGACAATAAATATTTTGCTTACACTATAAGCAGAAACGGCTCTGACTGGGAGGAGATTTATATAATGGATATCGCATCAGGTATTAAACTAAAAGATAAGCTTGGACATGTCAGATATTCATACATAGGCTGGTTTGGCAACGGATTCTTTTACAATAAGTATGATGAAGTCAAAGGTAATAAGCTGAAGGAAAAAAGTGATTTCCCCAAAATATATTTTCATATTCCGGGTAATGATCAGAATCAGGATAAGTTAATATTTGAAGATAAGGATAATCCGGAAAAAAGCTTTGTAATGTTTACAACCCAGGATCAGAGATTTTTATTCAGGGCAGAAAGAATAAAGGAAAGTATCGGGAACAAACTTTATTTTAATGAAGTCCGGAAAAAGGGAATGGATTTTATTCCTCTTTCAGATAATTATGAAAATGAATACGAACTTGTTGAAACTGACGGTACAGATTTTTTCATTAGAACAAACAAAGATGCTCCGAGATATAAAGTAATCAAATATGATTCGGTATCGGGTGAGTTCTCTGAGTTAATTTCTCAGACTGATTACGTTATGGATTCGGTAAGTTTTATAAATGATAAATTCATTGTTACTTATATGAAAGACGCTGCAGGACTGGTTTATGTTTATGACAGGAATGGAAAATTTATTAATGAGATAAAATTACCTGCTGCAGGAATGGTTTTGGGTTTTGACGGCAGAAAAAATGATAAAAAAGTATTTTACAGTTTCTCATCTTTTAATTATCCCAAAGAAATATATTTGTATGATACTGAAAATAACACTACTTCGAAATTCCGAAGTTCTGAAATTAATTTTAATGCAGAAGACTTTGAATCTAAACAGGTTTTTTATCCCAGCAAAGACGGGACAATGATTCCTTTATTTTTGGTTCATAAAAAAGGAATAAAATTAAACGGTGAAAATCCTGTTTTGCTTAGCGGCTATGGAGGATTTAATATCAGCCAAAACCCTAATTTTTCCTCAGCAAGAATAATCTTTCTTGAGAAGGGAGGTATTTATGCTTTGGCATGTCTGAGAGGAGGAGGTGAATATGGAAAGGTATGGCACAAAGCCGGTACGAAGCTTAACAAGCAAAACGTGTTTGACGATTTTATTTCGGCAGCTGAATACTTGATTAAAGAAAAATATACTTCGTCTGAGAAACTTGCTGTTCTTGGAGGCTCCAACGGAGGTTTACTTATAGGAGCGGTAATAAACCAGAGACCGGAATTATTTAAAGCTGCAGTGCCTTCAGCAGGAGTAATGGATATGTTAAAATTTCAAAAGTTTACTATCGGCTGGGCATGGGTGACTGATTACGGCTCGAGTGATGACCCGGTTCATTTTAAAAATCTTTATTCTTATTCACCGCTTCATAATATCAAATCCCAAAATTATCCGGCGACACTTATTATAACTTCAGATCATGATGACAGAGTAGTTCCGCTGCACTCTTATAAATATACGGCTACACTTCGTGAATATAATACCGGCAGCAGTCCTGTCATTATAAGAGTTGAAACAGATGCCGGTCATGGCGCAGGAATACCTCTCTCAAAAGCAATAAGTGAGCACACAGATATCTGGAGTTTTGTGTTTTATAATCTGGGGATGGAATATTAGTTTGTAGAGTTTGTAGAGTTGGTAGAGTTTGTTAAGTTGGTTGAGTTGGTTAAGTTGGTTGAGTTGGTTGAGTAAGTACACTAAGAGCACAAAGATCATTTTTTTTAAATCATTTTTTCTTAGTGTACTAAGTGCTACTACATAACAAAACGTTGCTTTTTTAGCAAACTTTTGGACCATATATTTTTAACACAGAGACACAGAGGCACAGAGGAATCGAATTATTCCTTTATGTTTTTCTCTGTGTCTCTGTGACTCTGTGTTAAAATTCATTAAAATTTGATTGTAGCCTAAGGCTACGATGTGTACTTAGTGGTAAAATATAGTTTAAGACTTAACTAATTTTACTTGTGACTGATTAATTATAAGCTATCTTTTTATAAAATTCTTTCAATTCTTTTACTGCGGAATGAATATTATCAGTAGAAATTTCTGCTAAAGGTTTTTTTCCTTTGTCTTTATACTTTTTATCGTAATATTCTTTAATCATAATTTCCGTAAATTCATATACTCTTTCCGAATCCAGTAATTGCATAAGTTCATCAAAGATTGCATTGCTTAGCTGCTGTCTGAAAAATCCTGTTTTGCTTGTCATTAATCTTTTCATCGGCTCAATTCCCCTTAAATCATTTCCGAAATAGTCCTTTACAATTCTTCTTACACGGCTGTCAATTGAAGAAGTGATCTTTACAGACTGAGCATGTTGTAATTTTTCATACAGATATTTTGGAATTTCGAAATTACCGACTTTTTTGCTTTCGCTTTCGATAAGGAGTGGAGAGAGTGTAGAGAGTGTAGAGTGTGTAGAGTGTGTGGAGTGTGTGGAGTCAGATTGTACGTGTGAGTTAAAATATATTTGTGAGAATAAGTTGTTTTCAAATGCGGTTTGATTTTGAACAGGCTTAATATTATTTATGTCATAGGGTATTTGTCCGAGAAGGCTTGAATAATGTCTTGCGGCGTCTTCCAGATCTATAACCGGCAAATCATTTTTTAAACTTCTTAACAGTTCTGTCTTCCCGGAGCCTGTTAATCCGGAGAGCTCGAGTAATTCAAAAGGGAATTCTTTTAATGAAAAAAAATCATTTACCTTTTTTCTGTATGATTTATAGCCCCCCGTTAATGTTGACGGCTTATATCCCAGGTCGCTGATCATTTTTGCAAGATAGCCGCTTCTGCCGCCACCTCTCCAGCAATAAACAAATATCATTTTTTGTGAAGCCTTCTTAGACTCAAGGAATAATTTCAATTCTTCTGATTTCGTGTTTGCATATTGCATTGCCAGCCAAAGTGCCGAAGACTGTGAATATTTTTTATAGATCAAACCGGTATTGTGCCTTTCAAAAGTATTTAATACTGGAAAATTTATTGAAGAGGGGAGTGAAGTTTCTTCGAATTCTTTTTCGGAGCGGGCATCTATCAGCAGAATATTTTCACAATCCTCTTTTAAATTCTGTAAAACATCTTCGACTGAAAGCTTATTTATTTCATATTGACTTAAAATATCTTTTAACGAAGGGACATTCTTTGTATTAACAGTACGAATGAATTCGAACAGCTCTTTAGTGTTATTGTCTTTAATCATTTATTATTATCAATCTCAGTCCGGATTTTTAATTTCAATTGTAATTAAAAATTATCGTACCGGGTTTATTTTCATCCGATACATCAATTACTTCTCCAACGATATTTGCAAATATATCTCCTCTTTTATGAAGTTCAAGCAGCAGTAAATTTGCATTTTCTTCCGGGACAGAAATTAACAACCCTCCGGATGTCTGAGGATCGTACAGCAAGTGTTCTTTGATTTTATTAATTTTTCCTTCCGGTTTTAAAAAATCTTTTGTGTATTCGCGGTTTGATTTATCGCCGCGGGTTAAATAATTTTCTCCGATTGCCCATTCAGCTCCGGGCAGAACCGGTAATTCATTTACAAAAAATTTAAGTACAGCATTGCTTGCCTTTGCCATCTGCATCGAATGTCCTGCTAAACCAAACCCTGTCACATCTGTACAGGCATTCGCACTAAATTGTACCATACATTCTGATGCATTCTTATTTAGCCTTGTCATTGAAGAAATCAGCTGATCATAAAAATTTTCTTCCAGTGCGGAAAATTTGATCACGTTATTCAATATGCCGGTTCCCAATGCTTTAGTAAGGATCAGTTTATCTCCGGGTTTAGCAGTATTATTCCCTTTAATGTTTCCGGGTTTTATTGTTCCTGTCACGGCAAGTCCGTATACTATATTGGTTATATCAATTGAATGTCCGCCTATAATCACGGCACCTGATTCCTTAATTTTATCTGCACCTCCCCTAAGTATATTTTTTAAAATCTCCAGGTTTTCAGTCTGAGGAAATGCAAGAATATTCAAAGCGTTTATCGGAATGCCTCCCATAGCATAAACATCACTTAATGCATTTGCAGCTGCGATTTGACCGAACAAATAAGGATCATCAACAACCGGTGTGAAAAAATCCGTTGTGTGAATTAAAGCAAGCTCGTCATTAATTTTATAAACACCGGCATCATCCTTTCCTTCAAAACCTACGATTACATTTTCATTAGTTGACCATTCAATATCTTTTAATGCATCCGACAGAATGTGAGGAAAAATTTTAGCGGCGCATCCGGCCGAAGTTACCATTTGCGTTAGTCTTACTGAATTGTTGCTCATAGTTTTAAGGTATTATATAAATATTTAAGAATGCTTCTTCCTTTACATCAATGTAACCTATTGTTTGTCCGAAATTGTTGCTGACCATAATATCTTTAAGCAGAAAATCCCTTTTGATCATTCCGTCTTTGGAAAAATAGTCGTAGTATATATAATCCGGATCAGGAGCAGCTGAATTGTAATAGATATTGCGCTTTATCTTAATACAATAAAATGTTCCTGCAGGTACAGTAACTGTTTCATAATTTGTGTATTTCTTTGTTATACGTGTAGTTCCATAATTTAAAAAATCCCACTCATTATTCTGAGAAACAGGATACTTTAAGACTTTAATCGGCGGGTCATCAAAGATAAGCTGATTTGTATCACGCATTTCAAAACCATATTCAGAATTTTTTAAAAGTTCTTCCGGTGAATTAAAAGATTTTCCGTGCAGAGTAAATTTAAAATTATTAACCGGCCTGTACGGACCGAAGTTAGCACCGTCTGAAAAAAATGCAATTCTGATCAAACCTGTATCAGTTTGTTTATATAGCTCAAGTGTTGTATGTCCGTGATGAGGGTCTGTGTGTGTGTTTCTTAAAAGCTTTAAAGTATCCGTATTGATTATTGTGTCTTTTATATAGGAGGCTGCTCCGAAACCTAAAGTAGTATCTCCGGGAAAATAAACATTAATTGAATCCGGTCTTATATTGGTAACAAAGTTTCTTGTTGCATAATACCACTCTCTGTTTAACTGATACGGATACTTAAATGTACTGTCATTTGAAACAGGCGGACCCGGTGTCTGGTTTTCCTGAGGATTATCACTGCATGAAATTATCAATACTGAAAAAAAAAGAAGAAATATAAATTTGAATTCCGTTTTCATTAAAATAGAATAATTAGTTCGCAGGTAAAATTTTCCCGGACACTTCACCGAATCCAATTCTGTATCCGTTGCCCTCACACCATCCTGTAATGCTCAGAGTATCGCCGTCCTGTAAAAATTTTCTTTCCTCGCCATTAGGCAGCCTGATCGGCTCGGTTCCGCGCCATGTTAATTCAAGCAGACTGCCGTATGAATCTTTTGTGTTTCCGCTGATGGTTCCTGATGCGAGAAGATCGCCTGTTTTCATATTGCAGCCGGTAATTGTGTGATGAGCAAGCTGCTGACAAATATCCCAGTAAAGATTCTTAAAGTTTGATTTTGAAATAACTATTTCTTCAGACGATTTACTTGTTTTTAACTTTACCTCAAGCTTAATATCATAAAGCCAGTCACCTTTGCTTTGAAGATAAGGCAGCGGTGCCGGGATTTGTTCCGGGCGTTTTGTTTTAAAGGGTTCTAATGCTTCGAGTGTAACAACCCATGGAGATATTGAAGTTGCAAAGTTCTTTGCAAGGAAAGGTCCGAGGGGAACATACTCCCACTTTTGAATATCCCGTGCGCTCCAGTCATTTACAAGTACCATTCCGAAAATATGTTCATCTGCTTTATCTACCGGTATAAGCTCTCCTAACTTATTTCCCGTTCCGATAAAAAATCCCATCTCCAGTTCGAAGTCAAGAAGTTTGCTTGGTCCGAATGACGGAAGTTCAGCGTCGTCAGCTTTTGTCTGTCCTTTAGGACGGATTATTTCTGTCCCGCTGAGAACAACAGAGCTTGCCCTTCCGTGATATGCAACAGGAAGGTGAAGCCAGTTAGGCATGAGCGCATTTTCCTTTCCACGGAACATTATTCCCACATTTGTCGCATGTTCTTTTGATGAATAAAAATCCGTATAGTCTCCGATTTCAACCGGCATGCACATTTCAACATCTTTTTGTAATATCAGACATTCTTTTTTTAATGCTTCATTATCTCTTAAAATAGGGTTTTCCGCATCGAGTAAACTTTGAATTTCCATTCGCACTTCATGCCAGATATTTTTTCCGAGGGACATGAATTTGTTAAGAGTAGAATTTGAAAAAACATTATTAATAGATTTGTTCTTAAACAGACCTTTAGCTTCAATTACGGAAAGATCCAAAACATAATTTCCTATTGCTACACCGTTCCGAAGATTATTATTTTCTTTGCTTTTAAAAACTCCATAAGGAAGATTTTGAATAGGGAAGTCTGATCCGGGATTTACATCAATAAATGATTTCTGTGTAGTATTATCTGACATTTATATAATTAGATTTTTAATAATAATAAAATGAATATTTAATGAAAATTTTAATATTATATGGCTGCTTAGATTCTTTGCAATTTAAAAATTTCTCTTAAATCCTTAGTGAACTTCGTGTTCTCAGTGGTAAAATAGTATCTGTTAAAATCCGGGTTAAATTAAATTGAAGGATTTAAGATCATCTACCGGTTCATCGAAACTGCAGCTTCCGTAAGACAGCACAAGATTTTTTCTCGCATATTCAATGTCCGCTATTTCAATTTTCCATCCCTTCCATGAAAAACATTCATCAGTAAAAGCAAAGTCAGAAGGATCTTCATCATTGAGTATTTCTATTAATCCCGAATCAGAAATGTCATGTCGCATTGCAATTATTCCTGCGCCGAACACATTAATAAAACCGTGCATCATTGTTCCGATCCCTTTATCAAAATGTCTGAAGGGATGATGAAGCCCGGCGGTAAATTTCATCGGTGCCTTTCTGTCAAGGCATTCCCTTATGCAAAAAGCTACACTTTCCGGAGACGGAAACGCTGCTGCTTCAATTCCACCGGTTCTTAATTTAAAACCTGAATTAAAATCATTGAGGTTATGTGTTTCAATTGCATTTATCAAATAATTAGCAGCTGTATTTGATTCCGGATTCATGTCACATTCAAAAAAAATATTTACCGGCTCGGAAATATTACTTTTAATTTTATCCGAAACTGAATCTATAAAAGCTGATATCTCCTTTAAGTTTTGAGCAAACAATTCTGAAGGAAGCTTAGCTTCATAGGAATTTACAATTGTTCCATTATTTTTATTCAGCTCAAATTCTTTCCAAATATTTAAATCATTTTCAAAATTTGAATTAAAATCAGCAATGGTGTTTCCACCTGAACTTATAGCTGAAACAGCAATCTTACTATGACCGGGAGCATTGTTTTTAAGTAAAATTTCAAATTCGGGTAAGAGCGCTACAGGACAAATGAACTTAGAAAGCATGTAATTCTCTTTTCCATTCATGTACTGCAGATAGTATTTTAATGAATTTGCTAAACTAAGTTTTGCCGGAGGAAATAACCCGGCATAATCTATTATCCTGTCAGTGAAACAGATGATACTTTTAGATGAACTCAATATTCGAAAAATTTTTTAATAAAATAATCAATATAATCATATAATAAAATTTACTTAGTTTATTATCAGATTGAAAATTCGGGTTTTTCCCGGGACATTTTAAAAAGTATTATGGGGAAATGAAATAAATCTATAATTACTTTATTGATTTTTATTATCATTAGAAATTCAATTTCACTTTAACAATAACTTTAACTTTACCATATAATTACTTAATATTTATATAAATTGAGAAAATGAATATTTTGAAAATAACTTTAAATAAGTTGAATATTTTGTTTCTATAATATATTTTGCATTATTCAAATCAACATATTTAGTAGTAATAAAGTAATTCGAATCAAATTTGACCAAAGCAAGTTAAATTTAAAAAAGATTAAATTCAAAACTGAAGAGAATTAATAAAATTACCATTAAAGGCGGATGAAAAAATTTACCTGTTTATTTGCGTCAATAGTTTCTTTAACAATATTTTCAACTTTTGCCGGGTCTACTACTTATTATGTTAACGGACTGACCGGAAGCAATTCTAATTCTCCCGGGCAGGCAAAAAATATTTCAACTCCCTGGCAGACGGTTCAGTTTGCAATAAATAATGCAGCGGTATCAAATGGAGATAACATTGTCATTGCCGCCGGTAATTACGCAGGATTCAATTTATCCAAGAGATTAAATATTATCGGGGAATGGAAAGGGGGTATGGCTAATGTAAGTACAATTTTCAATTCAACAGTAACTATGAATGCAGCCGGTGGAAGTAATACATTCAGGATGTACTTAAAGAATCTGAGAGTTTCCGTTAGTTCGGGAAATGCGATCGAAGTAAGCTCAGGTTTTGTCACTCTTGAAAATGTTTTTGCTTCGTCATCCGCCATACCGTTTAACGGATTATACATTTCCGGCATAGGAATTAAAGACATCAGACTTGAATCCTGTAATTTTAACAATTGCTCGAGAGCCGGAATTTATATCACCGCTTCCTCCGATATTGATGGTTTTATAATGAGAAATTCTACAGTCAATAATAACGGATATTTTGGGATAGCGGCATTTCAGTCGAAAAACTCTCCTACTGAAATTAAAAATGCGGAGTTTTCACATTGTGTTTTTCAGGACAATAATTTAACGAATCAGAATAAAGGACATACAATCTATTTTGAAAAATTAAAGAACGCAACTTTTAAGAATGTTTCGGTTGTAACTCCTCCGGGAAATACATGGACCGGAGCTTTCATTAACTTATCGGGAAGGAAAGATTTTTCGAATATAAATTTTTTAAATACAAGAATTATAAGATCAACCCCGGGACTGGGGATAAACATCCAGGCACTCAATTCCCCCAACGTTCAAAATTCAATGATAGATTCAGTCTTGCTGCAGGGAGTTGTATTTACTAACTGTGATACTAATATTATTTTTAACAACAAAGTTAAAAATGTAAAAGTAGATAAATGTGATTTGAGCGGATATACGGATTACGGACTCATAGACTTTACAGATTCGGGAGAAACAATTGACGCATCAAATAATAAATGGAAAAACGGAGATACTCCGGATACTACAGTTGTATCTCACGGTTCTTTGGTTGCAGGCAGTCCTGTAATATCAGATATACCCAATACTGACGGAATATTTATCGGAATGGGTGTTCAGGGATTCGGAGTGAATCCCGGTTCATTTGTAATTTCAAAAACTGCCGGAACAATAACAATGAGTCAAAATGCGACTGCAACGGGGTTTGTTAATAATATTATTTTTGTTTTTAATTTTGCGGCTTCGACTGATATAATGAGACGGGCAGGGAATACGGTCGTTTGCGGCAATCCATTGCCGAACTCGATCGTTAATCAGGACAATATCAGTTTTTCTAATCTTGCATCTGCTATTTCGTCAACAGTATCCGGAGGAAAAATATGGAACCTTCCGAATACTCTTATTCAGGGAAACACTGTAATTGATAAAGTGCTTGTTCTTATAGGTCCCGGTGCAGGATTTTTACATAACGGAAGTTTAACTACATTTCAAAATCTGAATGTCTCTTCCCAGTTTACAATGGGAAGTGATTTTGCTGTTTCGGAAAATTTTACACCGGGATTTACATCTATTTCGACAGACAATACTCTAATGATTAACGGCAGAATAGTTTCAGGAGGTCATTTAGCAGGAGGTGAAAGATCGGATTTGTTTTTCGGGGGAACAGGAGCAAGTACAACTTTGAGATCGATTTCAGGCGGAATCAGAACTTTACAAATAAGCCGCTCGAGTGGAATTACAGCAGCTACCAGATTGCAAATCAGGAGGCTGTTGTTTTTGCAAAACGGAAATCTTAATATAGGCGAGTTTGATCTATTCATGTTAAATAATGCAACTATATTTAATCCGTTTCCTTCCTCGAGCTATGTAAATACAAACGGAAATGGAATGCTGAGAAAAGCGTTTGACCCCAATTCAGTCAGTAGTTTTAATTTTACAGTAGGTTCGGGGAAATATTCGCCGGTAAGAGCCTGCTATCCGGATTTTAACATAAATATTAAAGCCAGTCTGGGTGTAAGAGCGGTCAACGCAAAACATCCAATGAATCAATGCAACACGGATTACCTTAACAGGTATTGGGTGTTAAAAGAAACAGGACTGGAAGGCAATATTGCAGATTTGTTATTTAATTATGATACAACCGATGTTGTCGGAAATGCTTTAGAAATTGACGGAGCAAAATGGAACGGCAGCAACTGGCAAACATTTAAGCCGTTAGATATATTGTCAAAAACTTTTCAAGTCAACGGAGTGAGCGCATTCGGTGAATATACAGGCGGAGGTCCTGACTGCATTGGCAGTTTCGGGACATTAATTAATGTTAAAGCATTTTTACAGGGGGCATATTCAGGTATCGACAGCATGAGAACAAGCTTATTAATAAACGGCTTTGTACCTTTGTCACAGCCTTACAATACATCACCATATAATTATAACGGTACAGAATCTGTTTCTGTCATACCATCAGAAGTTGTTGATTGGGTTTACCTTGAATTAAGAGAATCTGAAGCCGGACCTCCTGTTGCAGACGGGAGAAGGGCTGCGTTCATAAAATCTGACGGGACCATTGTTGATCTTGACGGTATTAGTCCGGTAAAAACTGATGTAGCCGAAGGGAATTACTTTATTGTAATTGGCCACCGAAATCATTTGCCTGTCATGACAGTAAGTCTTCAGAGACTGGACACGGCAAGTGCATTGTATGATTTTTCAACAGGGGTGAATAAATATTTCGGGAACGAAGCAGCAAGTCTTGGAAACAATCAGTTTGGATTATTTGCCGGTGATGCCAACAGGTCTTTCATAATTACAGCAGCTGATTATACAATTGTTACAAATAATCTGTTTACATCAAATTACAACTACGGAGACATTAACTTAACGGGAATTGTGACTGCAGCAGATTATACGCTGATTACCCAAAATATTTTTATTTCATCCAATGTTCCAAATTATCCATAAAGATTATTAAGAAACTTTAATATACAAAGTTATGAAAACTTTATTTAAAGTAATCTTCACTGTAATATTTTTAGTTTTATTTAAAAACGGTTATTCCGTAAATGATACAACGACAAGTACAATAACAAATTTTATCGTGGACAACGGGATTACATTCAGTTTTGACATTTATACACTGAGGAATACTCCCGGTATCATTAGAATGGGCAGCTCAAGTTATTTCTTTAACTTACAGCCCGGGAATACGCTAGCCAACCCTGTTCTTACATATGTTAATCCTAAATATACCGTAGGGAGCATTACCAATTCCTATGACACAATGAGAACGAGAATATTCGGCTCAGGTCAGAACATAATCGGATTAAACATATTTTATAATGGTAATGGGGGAGATATAATTTCCGATGATCCGGGATTTAACGGTCTTGGTGAAAAGATAGCTACAATTTCTTTTGATATTCTGATGCCAATTCAGGTTACTTTATCATTTAATCTTGATGAATCAAATATTATCGGAACAGATTTGACAAATACTTTAAATAATAATTATTTCGGAATCTTCATGGGCACGCTCCCTGTAGAGCTTTCAAGCTTCACAAGCAATATCAGAAAGAATGATGTCTTATTAAACTGGGAAACAACTTCCGAAACAAACAACAGCGGGTTTGAAATAGAAAGAAAAGCTGCATCAGATAAAGAAAATTGGATTAAACTCGGATTCGTTAAAGGTTACGGCAATACAAATGAGGTAAAAAATTATTCATTTAAAGACGACGGTTTAACTTCCGGTCAATATTCTTACCGATTGAAACAGATTGATTATAACGGAAACTTTGAATACTTCATGCTTGACAATCAGGTATTTGTAGGAAGACCTGATAAATTCGTTCTCAATCAGAATTTCCCGAATCCTTTTAATCCCGTAACAAAAATTAATTTTTCTTTGCCGGATGATTCTAAAGTCAGTTTGAAAATTTTTGACGCTGCCGGAAGGCTTGTTTCAACTTTGATTAATTATGAATTTAAGATAGCAGATTATTATTCAATTTCTTTTAACGCTACAGGTTTAGCAAGCGGAACGTATTTTTATACAATTCAGACTGACAGAAATACAGAAACCAAAAAAATGGTTTTACTTAAGTAAAATCTGATTTAAAATTTTTAAGAATTTACTATCCGTAAAGAAAGTTAATTTCGTCTTTGCGGATTTTGCTTTTATTCATAAGATTAAAAAGATTTATAAGATTTATAAGATTTATGAAGTTTGATGTTTCTCTGTATTTTAATCATCAATTGACCAATTAACCATTTAATAGAATTAATTAATATCAAAAATGTCATACAGAACAGAACATGACTCAATGGGTGAAATCAAAGTCCCGTCCGATAAATACTGGGGTGCACAGACACAGCGCTCTAAGGAAAATTTTAAGATCGGGAATAATCATATGCCTATTGAAATAATTAAAGCATTTGCAATTTTAAAAAAGGCAGCTGCGGAAGCTAATAAAGAATGCGGGGTAATAAGTGATGATAAAGTCAAATTAATTTCTGATGCAGCCGATGAAATACTTGCAGGAAAACTTGATGACCAGTTTCCTCTTGTTGTCTGGCAGACAGGTTCGGGAACACAGACAAATATGAATGTAAACGAAGTAATAGCCAACCGCGGACATGTACTGAACGGCGGGAAGCTTGATGATAAAGTCAAAAGCCTTCATCCGAATGACGACGTAAACAAATCTCAATCTTCAAATGATACTTTCCCGACGGCTATGAATATTGCCGCGTATCAGATGATTTCAAAAGAAATGATTCCCAAAGTTGAAAAGCTTATAAACACACTTGAAGCAAAATCAGGAGCATTCATGAAGATTATTAAGATTGGGCGGACACATTTTATGGATGCAACTCCTCTTACCTTGGGACAGGAATTTTCAGGTTATGTGTCCCAGCTCAGGCACGGAATAAAATCAGTTCAAAATACACTCGAGCATTTATCCGAGCTGGCTTTGGGAGGTTCTGCCGTCGGTACCGGAATTAACGTTCCTGAAAATTATGATAAAATAGTTGCTAAAAAAATATCTGATCTCACAGGACTTCCTTTCAAAACAGCACCTAATAAATTTGAAGCGCTTGCATCGAACGATTCTATAGTGGAAACTTCAGGTGCATTAAAAACACTTGCAGTTAGTCTGATGAAACTTGCAGGTGACATCAGAATATTATCATCCGGACCCCGCAGCGGAATAGGTGAAATACTCATCCCTGAAAATGAACCCGGATCGTCAATTATGCCAGGGAAAGTTAACCCTACTCAGGTTGAAGCATTAACAATGGTATGTGCGCAGGTTATTGGAAATGATTCTGCCATTACCGTCGGAGGTATGAGCGGACATTTTGAATTAAATGTATTTAAACCTATGATGATTTTTAATTTGCTGAATTCAGTTAGGCTGATCGGTGATGCATGTGAATCATTTAATGATAACTGTGCCGTCGGCATTGAACCGAATTACGAAGTGATAAACAAAAATCTTGAAAACTCTCTTATGCTTGTGACGGCTTTAAACACTCACATTGGGTATGATAATGCGGCAAAGATTGCCAAAAAGGCACATAAGGAAAATAAGACTTTACGTCAGGCAGCCATTGAGCTTGGATTACTGACCGATAAAGAATTTTCTGAGAAAGTTGATCCGACGAAAATGGTAGGAAAGCTTTGATTAGATTTTAGATTTAAGATTTTTGATTTTGGATTTGATCGTAATGGTAATTGATTTAAAATTGATTTGTTGAAATTAACTAGTCCATGAAATTTAATGATGACGTATTTGATACATTTCCTGTTTTGGAAACGGAAAGACTGATACTCAGGGAAATAACCCACAATGATGTGAATGAGATATTTCAAATCCGCTCCAGCAGTGAAGTGATGAAATATTTCGGACATGACATCTATAAATCAGTCAATGAAGCATATGAAATGATAAATGCGATTATAGATGGTTTTAAAAACAAAGAAGGGATCCGATGGGGGATTACTCTGAAGGATTCGGACAGGCTGATTGGGAGCGGAGGACCCTGGAGATTGCTGAAACAGCATTTCCGCTGTGAGATAGGTTATGATTTGTTGCCAATTTACTGGCAAAAAGGAATTATGTCTGAAGCATTAAGAGAAATAATTAAATTCTGTTTTGATAAAATGAATATGCACAGCATTGAAGCAAACGTTGATCCTGAAAATATTGCTTCTGTCCGTTTGCTTGAGAAACTGGGTTTTGCAAAGGAGGGTCATATAAAAGAGAGTTACTATTTTAACGGTGTTTTTACCGATACAGGAATTTACTCTTTAATCAGAAAGTAATAATGGAACACAGATTTATTAAATTCAAGCATAACAGACTGACAGAAAAAGAAAGCCTGATTAAAGGTAAAGATTTTTATGAGTTAATGAATCAAAGAAGAAGCATTCGTTTTTTTTCGGATGAAAGATTTGATATAAAGTTAATTGTGAATGCAATTAGAGCAGCCGGAACAGCTCCTTCAGGAGCAAACAAGCAGCCGTGGCGTTTTGTAATAGTACAGTCTTCCGGTATTAAAAAGGAAATCAGAATAGCAGCCGAGAAGGAAGAAAGGGAGAGTTATGAGAAGAGAATGCCTCAGAGCTGGCTGGATGATCTGGCTCCTCTCGGAACTGACTGGCACAAGGAGTTTCTCGAAACAGCTCCATATTTAATTGTCGTATTTAAAATTGATTTTATCAAAACTGAGGCAGGATTGAAGAAGCATTATTATGTAAATGAGTCTGTAGGAATTGCAACAGGAATTCTGATTGCAGCACTACAAAACATTGGGCTTGCAACTCTGACTCATACACCTTCGCCAATGAATTTTCTTCAGAGGATTTTAAACCGTCCTCAAAATGAAAAACCATACTTATTAATTCCTGTCGGTTATCCGTCAGTAGATGCAGTTGTCCCGGACATAAAAAGGAAAAGTCTTGATGAGATAATGACGGTTGTTTAAATATTTAACGCACTTAATTTTTTCTTACCGATAAATTTCAGTTCATCCCCGAGTCTTATAACTTTCCCGGTTTCGGTTAAAGGAATAAAAGTATCAACAGTTAAAAAATAGTAATGACCATAATCGCGAAGCCGAGACCAGTCAGGAAGTGTCTTTTCTCTTACTTTGACAAATTGTTTTGTAAATCGATGATAAGTTTCACCATTAAGCGGATCTCTTGTTGGAACAATACATCTTTCTCTCGGATTAATTCCAAACAGAGTTATATCATTAATTTGGTATTCAATGACAGAGCCCGGCTCTGCGAAAAGTTTATCTTCCCAGAATGCTTCGGTATTTGTCAGTTCAATATTTGCCCTGAATCTGTTTCGCATCTGCTCAAATCTTATTCCGGGAAAATATTCAGTTAATTTTCTTAAAGAAGCTTCGCTTAGTATAGTAATTCCGCCTATATCAGGAACATCCTGAAATCTTCCTTCTGTGTTTTGAATTATGGAAACTGTATATCCGAAATAGTCAGATAGAAATTCTCCGATAATCTTTTTATCTTCGCTTAAACTGAATCTGTAAAAATCATTTTCCCCTTCCTGAATAAAAGTTACTGTAAACTCAGTCAGATCATAAACTGACCTGAGTAAATTAACTTTAGGAGTAAATTTTCCTGAAATAAATTTTCCATCATTATTTATCATTGCAAACTCTCTGTCATGGAGCAATGAACTATTACCGATCACGGTCTCCTCAAGTTCAACGGGGTCAAGCGATTTTATAGGATATATCCGGATTTTTGAGACGGTAGGATTCAATTAGAGATTTTTCTTAAATGATTTGATCTCTGCTCTAGATTAGCAGAGTACAAAGAGTTAGTTAATATTTTTATCAATAACCTCTTTAAACTCTGAATATTCGGTCTTTCCTATAAATGATTTCTTAAGCTTTCCATCTTTACTAAAAATGAATGTTCCCGGAATTCCGCCGTCCCATTTTTTATCCATATAGTTTATAAGATCCTCATCTTTTTTAAATGCATTATAATATGTTGTAAAATCCACATTCATTTTTTTAAGAAATTTCTTTGTTTGAACAGCGAGATCCTCACCGAAGTCAAGAGTGACAAAGATAAGCTTGAAATCTTTATCTTTATATTCAGAATTAATTTTCATAATGTCCGGAAATTCTTCAACGCAAGGTTTGCACCACGTAGCCCAAAAATTAAAAAATAAGACCTTGCCTATATTGGCTTCTTTTATACTGTCAAGTGTATTTTGGTTTGCCGGAAGGAAATCCTGTGAGAAACTATTATCATGAAAAGCTAAAATAAAAAGAATTAGAATAAGATATTTTTTCATAGATTGGATATTCAAGAATTAAGTTACATCTGATTTAACGTTAGAAAAAAAATCCCGCATGCTGTTGATCTAAATGATTCATTTTCATGCGGGATTTTTGGAAAATCATCTTTTGATTGAGCAGCCGAAAGCTTTTGTTTCATTTACAGCAATTGAATTACCGGCTAAAAAGTCATTTAAAGCGTTCTGAAGATCATTTGATGTAACTTTGTCTGCTTCTTTGTTGTCATCAATTCTGCCGTGATAAACAACTGTCATTGAGCTGTTATCAATAACATATACTTCGGGAGTTCTTGCGGCTCCGAAAAGATCTGCTACTACATTATCATTGTCTTTTAGAACAGGAAAATTATAGTTCTTCTCAATGGCATGATTCTTTACATCTTCGGTTGATTCGGTTTTGTTTGAATTAATAGCCCAGATTGTAATTCCTTGTGAACTGAAATCATTGCTAAGTTTTATTAATCGGTCGGTATAAGGCTGTACAAAAGGACATTCGGTAGAAACAAAAATTACAACGGTAGCCTTAGCGTCAGAATTGCTGAGTGTATAAGAGTTGCCGTCGTAGTTGTTGATTGTAAAATCTGATACTTTATCTCCGACCTTATAGCTGTCTTTGATAGTTGCATTTAAAGTAAAAGCAGTTGTGAAAAGAAAAGCAATTGCAATTAGAATTTTTGAAAACATTTTTATGACCTCCTTATTTTTTAGTTTTGTCAATGTAAAGTTTATTTCTGTTAAAAAAGTTTCTTATTTTTTATATCTTTAAACGAAATTTCAGAGAATTCCGGTTTAATATCTTTTGTAGCAGAGAATAAAATATTGCTTATTTAAATGTATAATTCAGATCAATCCTGTTCGTAGTACCAACATTTCCAAGAGAATTGAAAGCATAATCGAGTGAATAATCCTCTAAGAACTTTACACCAAGTCCTGTTGAAAATCCTGCGATCCCAAGAGAGCTTCCTGTTTCTAAGTTTTGTCTTTGAGCATTATTATAACCTATTCTGAATTTAACATTGTCGCTGAGATCAAATTCACCGCCGACTGAGAGATTTTTTAGTCTGTCACCAAAATTATCCACTTCTGCAGTGAGATCTGCAAATTCAAAATAAACCCTCAAAGGCAGATGTTCAAGTTTTTTACTAAAACCAATACTCAGATCAAGCGGAAGGTCTTCCTGAGTTGATACATATTCGGATATCTGAAAACCCGCGTTCAAAAGACTCAGCGCGAAGTTCCAGTTAGTTTCCGGTATGACATAAAGCAATCCTAAATCAGCTGCAAGAGCTGTCGAAGTATAAACATCAATATTCGAATAAATAAATTTCAGATTAACGCCGTAATGGAAATTATTTTTGTACATGTTTGAATATCCGAGGGATAAAGCAAGCTCATTTGCACCGAAAGTCCCGGAATTCACAGATTGCTCATCATAACCTTCAAAACTTCCGTAGTTCATATATCTTATACCTGCACCGAGATATCCGGCATCTTTAATCTTTTGGCTATATGCAATATTTCCTGAATTAATATCCAGAAGATATTTAAAAAACCCTATTGCCGCCTGTTTTTCCGTAAGAGTTGAAAGAGCGGCGGGGTTATAAAAAATTGTATTTACGTCATTGGCTCCGGAAATAAAACTACCTCCAAGCGCTGCGGCTCTTGCGCTGACATCTAATTTAAGGAAGTTATAAGTTGTATTACTTTGTGAGAAGGTCGAATTAGAGGAAAAAACTATTAAAAGAACTAAAATTGCTGCAACAGATTTTATATTTTTCATTTTCTTTTTTTTAGTTATTACGAATCAATAACCATTTTTCATAATGTCTTATTTTTAAAATTGAACAATAATAAAACAATAGTATGTGATTTTCAAGAACAATATTATCGTTTAAATAATTCTGTGGTTGAGCGGGTTTGTAAAGTTTGTAAAGTTTGTAAAGTTTGTAAAGTTTATAAAGTTTTCAAAGTTTCACAGCAAACTTTTGGAGAACCGGCAGCAATTGTTACAAACGGTAAGGATGTTGACAACCATTTCATTACAGCAATATTTAAGAGCTTTGACACTAACAGCCTGTTTAAATTTCTTGAAGGGAAAAATTTTAAAAACAAGACTCTCATTGACATTCATTACTTCCTTTTAAAGACAACACAGGAACCTGAGAATAAAAGCTACTATTATTCAATGAGAGATTTGTTTTATAAAAACATCAGCGGATTTGACAGAGAAGAAAAGTATTTGCTTTACAATCATCTTGTAAATTACTGTGTGAGAAACTTCAGCGACAAAGAGTTTCAGAAAGAGAGCCTGAATGTTTATAAAAGCATGCTGGAAAACTCTTCATATTCCCTTTCGGAAAATGAATTCATGCATGTGATGATTTACAGAAATATTGTCCAAATTAGTATTACTGTCAGGGATCTGGACTGGATGGAAAGTTTTATTGAAAGCTATTCAGCAAAGCTTGAGCCTGTATTCAGGGAAGACCTGAAGAATCTTTCGAAAGGGAATCTGTATTTTCTGAGAAAGGAATACAGCAAAGCTTTGGATGTTTTGAAAATGATAAATCATGAGTTCTTTCTTTTCTAAGCTGACCTGAAGAATCTTTTACTGCTTTTATATTATGAACTCGGTTATACAGAGCAGGCGTTTTCTATGGTAGATTCATACAAGCATTTTCTGTCAAACACAAATGAAATCACAAGAGAATACAAAGATACATTCAGGAATTTTCTGAATTTCTACTATGAACTTTTGAAAATCAAATCTCATCAGTAAAAATTTTTATCCACTTATAAATTGTATAGGTAATAAAATAAATTCTGTCAGGTGTAAAATCTCTAACTCTTGTAGTTATCGAAACCTCCTCTTAATTATTTATTCTAAAAAATAATCCAAACTGTTAATAATTACAACGACTATTGTTCTCCGTCAGAGTCCCGGAAGAGCACCGGAGACTCTGACGGGGTTTTGAAATGTTGGACGGTAAACGGTTTTAAATACAAATAAAAAAAATCCGTTATTTTTCCGTACAAATCCGTGATATCCACGTTCCATTTTGTTGTGTTTAGAATGGTGAATCTCTTCATTTCTGACGTGATAATTCCTTTATAGAATTGTATATTGCACATACAATTTTTATCACAATCAACTTCTAAGTCAGTATCCGGAAGTTTTCCTCAAAAAATTCACTAATCAACTTTAGTACAGCATTTGGAACCAAGGAATTTTCAGATAAATGGTAAGCTAAACAATAGCTATAAAGAAATCCTATCCGATGGTGCATTAAATTTCATTTCCAAACTTGAAAGAACATTCCGCGAGAAGAGAAAGGAAATTTTAGAGCAGCGTGTTGAGATTCAAAAGAAAATCAATGACGGTAAATTCCCGGATTTTCGTGAGGATACAAAAGACATCCGGAACTCAGACTGGAAAGTTGCTCCAATACCGGACGATCTCAAAGACAGGCGTGTCGAAATCACAGGTCCTGTTGACAGAAAGATGATAATAAACGCTTTGAATTCAGGAGCAAATGTTTTCATGGCTGACTTTGAAGATTCAAACTCACCTACATTTGAAAACAATATTGAAGGTCAGATAAATCTCAGAGATGCAATTGACGGAACGATTTCATTTACCAATCCTGATGGCAAACAATATAAATTATATGAAAAGACTGCAACACTGATGGTTCGTCCAAGAGGATGGCATCTTACTGAGAAGAATGTTGTACTGGACGGAGAACCTTTCAGCGCTTCTATATTTGATTTCGGATTATTCTTTTTTCATAATGCAAAAAAGCTTATTAAAAAAGGCAGCGGTCCGTATTTTTATTTGCCTAAATTAGAAAACTATCACGAGGCAAGATTATGGAATGATATTTTTAATTTAGCTCAGGATGAATTGAATATCCCTCGTGGAACAATCCGGGCTACGGTTTTGATTGAAACTATTCTTGCAGCATTTGAAATGGATGAAATACTTTATGAACTCAAGGATCATTCGGCAGGACTTAACTGCGGAAGATGGGATTATATTTTCAGCTTTATTAAAAAATTCAATCATTTCAATGACTTTGTTCTGCCGGACAGAAGTCAGGTTACAATGACAACTCACTTTCTCCGTTCATACTCTCAGCTTGTAATCAAGACATGTCATAAGAGAGGAATCCATGCTATGGGCGGAATGGCAGCTCAGATCCCGATCAAGAATGATCCGAAAGCGAATGAAGAAGCGCTTGCAAAAGTTAAAGCCGATAAAGAACGTGAGGCAGGTGACGGACACGACGGAACCTGGGTAGCTCATCCGGGATTGATACAGATTGCCAAGGAAGTTTTCGACAGACTTATGCCTGAACCAAATCAAATCAGTAATAAAAGGGATGATGTGAAAGTTACAGCAAAAGATCTTCTGGATGTGCCTAAGGGAGATGTAACTGAAAAAGGATTACGTCACAATATTGACGTAGCAATACAATATCTTGAAGCCTGGCTGAATGGAAACGGATGTGTTCCGATTTACAATCTGATGGAAGATGCTGCAACTGCAGAAATCTCGCGCTCACAGATCTGGCAATGGATAAATCATGAGAATGGAAAATTAAATGACGGAAGGAAAGTTACGATGGAGTTGTATCACACATTTGCAAAAGAAGAGCTTGAGAAAGTAAAGAATCTTGTAGGTGAGGAAAAATTTAAATCCGGAAAGTATATTGAAGCATTAGAACTTATGAATAACTTAACTGAAAACGAAAAGTTTGATGAGTTCCTGACTCTTAAAGCTTATGATCAATTGAAGAATTAGGAATTAAGAATTAAGAATTAGTCAGTTACAAGTTAAATTCTATTCAAAATGGTAAGTCTTAAACTATATTTTACCACTAAGTGCACTAAGTACACTAAGAAAAAAAGATTTAAAAAAATTTATCTTTGTGTTCTTAGTGCCT
>CAYNTN010000053.1:0-29112 GCA_964399995.1 uncultured Ignavibacteriaceae bacterium | reverse complement strand
TGTAAAGTTTGTAAAGTTTGTAAAGTTTATAAAGTTTATAAAGTTTGTAAAGTTTGTAAAGTTTGTGAAGTTTGTAAAGTTTGTGAAGTTTGTAAAGTTTGTAAAGTTTTGTAAAGTTTGTTAAGTTTGTTAAGTTAAAAGTTTGTATTTTATGTCTAGTTTTTAGTAGAGTAGATGCAAATAGTTTTTGAAGAGAGATAATTGAGAAATCTAAAATCTAAAATCCAAGCTCCAAAATCGAATTGAATTTATTAGAAATAGATAACTGCACAATGCGTTTCGGAGGGCTTACATGTGTTGATAAGCTGAACGCTCACGTTGCCGAGAATGAGCTTGTGGGAATGATCGGTCCAAATGGCGCGGGTAAGACAACAGTGTTTAACATAGTTACCGGAGTATATGTACCAACCGAAGGTGATGTAAAATTTTCGGGGACAAGTGTTGTTTCCTTTAAGCCGTATCAGGTTGCTGAATTAGGGATAAGCCGTACTTTTCAGAACATAAGATTATTCCCGAGTTTAAGTGTAAGAGACAACATCAGAGTTTCATTTGTCAAAAGCATCAAGGCCGGGTTTTTTGATTCGGTTATGCAATTAGGAAGATTCAGAAAAGAGGAAAAGGAATTTGACGAAAAGATAAATGAACTCCTTGGAATATTCGGTTTGCTTGATGTTGCTGATGAGTATGCAAAGTCACTGCCATACGGGGAGCAGAGAAAAGTGGAAATTGTAAGAGCATTGGCAACTTCCCCAAAGCTTCTTTTACTGGATGAGCCTGCCGCCGGAATGAATCCTACCGAAAAATTTGAACTGATGAGCTTAATAAAAATGGTAAAGAAAAAATTTAATATTTCCATTTTACTTATAGAGCATGAC
This sequence comes from uncultured Ignavibacteriaceae bacterium, assembly GCA_964399995.1. Taxonomy (GTDB): domain Bacteria; phylum Bacteroidota; class Ignavibacteria; order Tepidaquicellales; family Tepidaquicellaceae; genus JAGPCH01. The sequence continues at coordinate 28,237 of CAYNTN010000053.1, read as the reverse complement.
ATGAAAGTAGTAATGGGAGTTTGCGAAAGGATTTTTGTTCTGGACTATGGAGAAAAAATTGCAGAGGGTCTTCCTGAAGAAATCAGAAATAATCCAAAGGTCATTGAGGCATATCTTGGGGAAACGCATTCCTGAAATTTGGAATTGGAATTCCGGATTTGGAATTTGTTTAAGGATTTTGGATTTTTGATTTTAGATAATTGATTTATATTAATGCGATTTTATTAATATAAATAGAAAGTTATGACTTCTGATAAATTGAAATTAAGAACTAAAAAATTTTCACTTAGAATAATAAATTTGATTCAACATTTACCCGGCAATAAAGTTAGTAACGTTATTGGAAACCAGTTATTACGATCAGCAACCTCAATTGGCACTAATTACAGAGCTGCTTGCAGATCACGATCAAAAGTTGAGTTTATATCAAAAATTAGAGTTGTTGAGGAAGAAGTTGATGAATCAGTTTATTGGATAGAGTTGATTAATGATTCACAAATTTTTGAAGAAGAAAAAGTGTCCAGTTTGTTAAAAGAAGCCAATGAACTTACAGCCATATTTACATCAATTGGAAAAACTACTAAAATGAACTTGAGAAATTCCAAATCCCAATTCCCAAATCCCAAATTGGAAACAAGTTCCAAATCCGAAATTCCAAATTCCAAATCGCAAAGATGTTAAACGTAAAAGACCTGCATGTAAATTACGGAGCGATAAAGGCATTAAAGGGAATCAGTTTAGTTGTAAAGGAAAAATCAATTGTTACTCTGATCGGTGCAAATGGCGCTGGGAAGACAACTTTGCTCAGAACTATATCATCTATTTTAAAACCTGTTTCGGGCAAAATTGATTTTTCAGGTCATGATACAACTTCTCTTCCTCCAAATAAGGTGGTAGAGCTTGGAATTTCGCAAGCACCCGAAGGCAGAATGATCTTTTCAAATCTTACTGTTAAAGAAAATCTTGAGATGGGAGCTTACACAAGAAAAGATAAGCAGAATCTTAAGGAAGATCTTGAATTTGTTTATTCTTTTTTCCCAAGGATAAAAGAAAGGCTGAAACAACTGGGGGGAACACTAAGCGGCGGAGAACAGCAGATGCTTGCCATTTCAAGGGCTTTGATGTCAAAGCCAAAATTGCTTTTATTGGATGAACCGTCTTTGGGAATTGCTCCGATTCTTGTTAAAACTATTTTTGAAAAAATTGAAGCACTGAATAAAACTACGGGGCTTACAATTCTACTGGTAGAGCAGAATGCAAACATTGCCTTGTCAATAGCTGATTACGGATATGTAATGGAGACCGGCAGAATAATTTTGGAAGGAGATGCAAAGTCACTTGCTAAAAATGAAGAAGTAAGAAAAGCGTACTTAGGGGAATAATGAATAATTAACAATGAACAATGAATAATGAACAATGAACAATGAACAATGAACAATGAACAATGAACAATGAATAATGAACAATGAATAATGAACAATGAATAATGAATAATTAACAACTAGACGTTACAAACTTTACAAACTTTACAAACTTTAAAAACTTTACAAACTTTAAAAACTTTACAAACTTTATAAACTTTATAAACTAAAATGATTTACGCAGAAAGAATGTCAAACCTCGGAACAGAAACTGCATTTGAGGTTTTAGCCAAAGCAAAAAAACTTGAAGCCGAAGGCAAGAGTATAATTCATCTTGAGATCGGCGAGCCTGATTTCCCCACACCGGAAAATATATGTGAAGCGGCAATAAAGTCGATCAGGGCAGGAGATACGCATTACACACCATCAGCCGGGATTCCGGAAATGAGAAATTCGATTGCGAAATATATAAGTAAGACAAGAGGCATTGAAGTTCATCCGGACGAAGTAGTGATGACTCCGGGTGCAAAGCCGATAATGTTTTTTACAATACTCGCTCTTGTGAATGGAGGGGACGAAGTAATTTACCCTAATCCCGGATTTCCTATTTATGAATCCATGATAAAATTTGTCGGTGGAGTTCCTGTTCCAATAAAATTAGAGGAGAGTATGAATTTCGCTTTTAACATTGAGAATTTCAAGAAGTTAATAACGCCGAAAACCAAAATGGTTATTATTAATACCCCGCAAAATCCTACCGGAGGAATATTAACTGAAGCTGAAATCAGACAAATTGCCGATGTATTAAAAGACAGACCGGATATCTGGATTTTGAGTGATGAAATTTACAGCCGTCTGATATTCAAGGGTAATCATTTCAGTATTACTCAAATACCGGGCTTTAAGGACAGAACTATTATACTGGACGGATTTTCGAAAACTTATGCAATGACAGGATGGCGGGCAGGGTACGGAGTAATGAATACTGAACTCGCGCCGAAAATAGCTCAACTTATGACGAACAGTAATTCCTGCACCAATACAGCTGTGCAGAAGGCATGCATTGAGGCATATGAAGGTCCGCAGGATTCTGTTGATAAGATGAGAGAAGAGTTCATGAAAAGAAGAGATATAATTGTGGAAGGATTGAATTCAATAAAAGGATTTTCCTGTATTCTTCCGCTCGGTGCTTTTTATGCTTTTCCGAATATTACAAAAACAGGTTACAGTTCGAAAGAATTATGTGATCATCTTCTTTATAAAGGCGGAGTGGCAGCACTTTCAGGAACTGCGTTTGGAGATTTTGGTGAGGGGTATCTCAGATTTTCTTATGCTAATTCTAGAGAAAACATTCGTGAGGCGATGAAGAGAATTAAGGAAGTTCTTTAGATTGGGATTTTGGATTTGGGATTTTTGGATCTCAGATCTTGGATTTTTGATTGAATATGATTGAAACAAGGATTTGAATAAGTAAAACCTGACAGGTTTTCAATTTGTATTATTGTGTAATTTGGAACAGGTTTGACACTTGTCAAGATTACTTTTTATAAGATTAAGAATATGCAACAATTAAACATTACAACAAGATAAAAAAAACAAATTAATATTAATTAAAACTATGTCAGAAGTATTAGAAGATCAGCCGGATGTAAAAGAAAAAATTCTGGAAGTTCTGAAATCCTATGATGCAATTATGCTTGCAACAACCGGCGGGGAGTATTCTCCATGGATACTTGGAGCATACTTTGCCAGCGATGATCTGAAGATTTATATGCTGCTTGAAACACACGGAAAATCTTTCGGAAATCTGAAAATCAATAAGAAAGTTGCGTTTTCGATTTCAAAAAATGATGCAATGCAGGATTTTATTCAGGCGCAGGGTGAAGCAGTCATACTGGATGTTTCAGAAGATAAATTTGTCAGAGATATGATACTTGAAAAGATGCCCTGGTTTCAGACCTTTACTCCCGTGACTCCAGTCAGAATTGACGTAAAAAAATTTTTTATTACTTCACTTCAAAAAGGCTGGTTTCCGGCTAAGGTGTTTGAAGTGTAAAAGATTGCGCAAATATTATTAAACCATGCAATGTTCGCTATTTGTTTTTAGTTTATTTACTTCTATCACGTATCACTTTTTACATAATAAATTTTGATAACAGATTATTTAATCATTGGCAGCGGGATAGCGGGTTTGTCATTGGCATTAAAGCTCGGCAGATTCGGTACAGTTTCAATCATTACAAAGAAACATAAAGCTGAATCCAATACCAATTATGCTCAAGGCGGAATTGCTTCCGTGATGGCTGAGAATGATAGTTTTAGATTACACATTAATGACACTCTTGAGTGCGGTGCAGGGTTATGCAATGCAGAAGCAGTAAAGAAAATTGTATTGGACGGACCGGAGAGAATACAGGAACTTATTGAGATCGGGACTAACTTTACAAAGGAACACGGTAAACTTAAGCTTGGAAAAGAGGGAGGACATTCCCGCAGCAGGATTATACATGCAAGTGATCTGACAGGTAAGGAAATCGAAAGAGCTCTTCTGAATAAGATAGCGAAAACACCGAACATCGAAATTTTTGAATATTATTTTGCAATAGACCTTCTGACTAAAAAAAATTTTAAACGAAAAAATAAGTACAGGAATAAATGTTACGGTATATATGCATTAAATGTAAAAACTAACAAGGTTGAAAAAATAATTGCCGGAAAGACCATCTTAGCTACAGGCGGAGCCGGGCAGGTTTATAAGCATACTACAAACCCAGCAATAGCTACAGGTGACGGGATTGCGATGGGATACAGAGCAGGCTGCGGGATTGCAAATATGGAATTCATCCAGTTTCATCCAACTACTTTGTATGAAGCTGAAAAGGATGAATCATCATCACAGGTATTTTTAATAACTGAAGCCGTAAGAGGAGCAGGTGCAGTTTTAAAGACGATCAGGGGAAAAGAATTTATGCAGAAATACGACCGCAGGAAATCTCTAGCGCCTAGGGACATTGTAGCAAGAGCAATTGATAATGAAATGAAGAAGAGCGGTGATCCGTATGTATGTCTGGATTTAAAAAATATCGGAGAAGTCAGAATCAGGAAAGAATTCCCTAATATATATAAGTATTGTCTGGGTAAAGGAATTGATATTACGAAGCAAATGATCCCTGTTGTCCCCGCTGCGCATTATACCTGCGGCGGAATTGTTACGGACTTAAACGGCAGAACAAATCTTGAAAATCTCTATGCAAGCGGAGAAGTAACAATGACAGGCGTTCACGGTGCTAACCGTCTTGCTTCAAATTCTCTTCTCGAAGCCATGGTTTTTTCGAATGCGATTTATGAAGACGTAAGACGCGTGACGCAGGACGAGAAACGGGGAATATCAAATGTCAATAGTCAAACGTCAGATGTTAAACGTGAAAATGCAGCCAAAAAAAATAAGAGCAAAGAGTTAAAAAAGATTTATGATAATATTTATGACTGGAATGAAGATGAGACGGAGAATACTGAAGAATGGATCCTGATTTCACATAATAAGAAAGAGATCAAAGAGATAATGAGTGACTATGTTGGAATAGTTAGAAATAAAATCAGGCTTGAGAGGGCATACCGGAGAATGAAATTGATGAAGGATGAAATTGAAGATTTTTATAAAAAAACAAAAGTGAATGTAAATTTACTTGAATTAAGGAATCTTGTAACAGTAGCATATCTGATTATTATCTCCGCAATGGAAAGGAAAGAATCAAGAGGTTTACATTATATGCTTGATTTTCCTGATAGAGATGATAAGAATTATTTGATGGATACAGTGTTAGTTAAAAGTTAAAAGTTGAAAGTTGAAAGTTGAAAGTTGAAAGTTAACAATTAAGAAGAGAGTGTCTTTTTCATGCTAAAAGCAGTTACAAAAATATTTTTAATATTTTTCATTTGTTCCTGTAATAAATTTCAGGAAACCAGTGTTGCAACTGTAAATCGGGAAACACCCAGAGTTGCATCAATACCGGGTCCGGAAAGAATACAGACCTATGACGTTCAGCATATTAAAATTAATGTCAGATTTGACTGGAACGAAAAAAAAGTTATTGGTGAGGTTGAAACGAGAATTGTTCCGTTAGCTGATAATTTTAAAGAGTTTGAAGTTGATGCAATCGGATTTAGCATTAATTCAGTAAGAGGCGAAAATAATTCTGACATGAAGTATAATTATGACGGGAAGAAAATTAAAATTGATCCCGATAAGAATCATACTGTTAATGACACATTAGTATATACGGTAAATTATACCTGCCAGCCTGAGCGGGGACTTTACTTTAATTATCCAACTGAATTAAATCCTTCTTTACCGCATCAGATATGGACGCATGGTCAGCAGGAAGACAACAGATACTGGATCCCGATATATGATTATCCAAATGACAAGACAACATTCGAATTATTTGTAACAATTGATGATAAGTTCAGGACACTTTCAAACGGGTATCTGGAGAATTCCAAAAAGCTACCCGGATCAAATGAAAGACTGGATCACTGGGTGATGGATAAACCAAATTCTACATATCTGATAATGCTTGCTGCAGGCGAGTTTAGCATTACTGAAGACAATTACAACACCATACCGGTTCAATATTATACAGACCGGAATATTTTAAAAAGTGAATCGGATTATACATTCCGAAACACACCCGAAATGATAAAGCTGTTTGAAAAAAAGTTCGGATATAAATATCCTTGGAACAAATATGCTCAGGTGATAGTGGAGGATTTTTTATTCGGAGGTATGGAAAATACATCTGCATCGGTCTTCGGTAAGTTTATTTTATATAACAAGGAAACCGAGAAAGATTATTCTACGGATCGTTTGATTTCCCATGAACTCGGACATCAGTGGTTTGGTGATCTTGTGACCTGCAAAAACTGGAATGAGCTTTGGCTTAATGAAAGTTTTGGTGAATACTCCACTTCCCTTTGGAAAGAACATTATTCCGGCAAAGATGAATATGATTATGATATATACCTTAACGGCGAGGAAGCTCTTCACGCAGAGATAACAACAGGCAGATATCCAATCTGGGCAGGTTATGGTTTTGTTGAAGAAAATGTTTATGAGAAAGGAGCAGTTATTCTTAATACATTCAGATATATTCTGGGTGATACCGTATTTTTCAGATCGATAAATGGTTTACTAACAGAGTTCAAATACAGGAATATTGTTACTGATGATTTTATTAAAGTTATAAACGAGACATACAACCTGTCAAACAAAACAAACGAAGACTTTAAATGGATGTTTGATCAATGGATATGGAAAGCCGGTTATCCGGAATTCAGAGTCGCTTATAATTATAATGAAAAGGCAAGACAGTTAACTTTGAATGTTAAGCAGGTTCAGCCGTCAGATACTCTTACTCCGGTATTCAAAATGCCTATGGATATAAGAGTAAAAAATTCCGACGGGGACAGAATAGAAAGAATTGATATAAAGAATAATGACGATACATTTTATTTTAATCTGAATTCAAAACCGGAACTGGTCACATTTGATTACGGGAACAAGATACTGGATAAAACATCCTTTGATAAGCCCTTTGAAGAATGGAAGAAACAATTTGAAATAAGCGAGGATGCAATTGACAGAATAATGGCATTAAAAGGTGCTGCCGTATTTTTAAATAAAGATTCAACATCTGCAGCCGGTAATTCTGATATAAATCAAAGCCATTCTGATATTTTGGATTTATTTAAGTCAGCATTAGAAATTGATAAATACTGGGGAGTGAGGGCAGAAGCTGCAAAAATACTTTCAGGATTTTTAACACAGGAAAAGACAAGCTCAATATTAAAGGAACCCTATGATAAGCAGACAGATCCGAGAATAAAAAGGAATATTTTACTTGCTCTGGGAAATTCAAAAAGGAGTGATGATGTTGATTTTATAAAGGGAAAGATTAAGAATGAAACTGATAATTATATAGTTGCAGATGGTATAAATGCACTTGGAAGATGTCTGCTACCGAATAAAATTTATGATGAAGTAATTCCATTTGCGAACAGAGTTTCTCACAGGAATGCGGTTCAGGGAGCTGTAATCGCTGCCCTGGACAGTGCTGCCGGAAAAATAGCAGACATGAGGATAAAGAAAACATTAATGGATTTTGCATTCGGGATAAATATCGAAAGTTTTCTGCGTGTAAAAGCGATACTTGCATTAAGGAATTTCGGAAAGGATGAAGATGTAAAGAATCTTGCAATTAAATATCTTGACAATAATTTTTTTTATGTAAAAGCCGCATTCATATCTCTGTTGTCATCATCAAATGACAAATCGGTCATTCCGGTATTACAAAGGCTTAAAGAAAAAACAAACGATAAATCAGTGAGCAGTTTAATTTCTTCAGTAATAAAGCAATTAGAGAAATCAAATTAAGGAAAGATTATGAAGGCAATAAAGATTACAGTATTATTAATAATAGTTTCGGGTGGAATTCATTTTTATTCTTGTTCAAAAAGCAAAGAATCAAATTCAAAAGTAACGTCTCAGACCGAAATTGTAAAAAAAGAAAATTTGAATTCTGCGGGAGTGAAGGAAGGTGAACAAGAATTTACGGTTAAATATGATCAGCCCAGGAGAATTTACAAGCTGGAAAAGGAGGATTTGAATAATGACGGTACAAAAGAAATAATTGTGCTGAGTATTGTCCTTGACACTGTGGATAAATACACAACTTTTTATAATTTTGACATGATAGAAGTATTTGCATTAAATTCGGAAAAAGATTCATATGTGAAAATTTTTTCCGATACTGTTGATTATTCAGAGAAATGTTCGTTTGTTGATCTTGCAAACGATAAGAAAAAGCAGATACTTATCAGCACAAATTCCGGAGGGAACAATGACATTATTTCAGTAGGAATGTTTGTATTCGATATGATTTCAGATGACACGATCAAGCTTTTAAAATACTTCGATTCGGGAGCCCCGGAGGTAAGAGACATCATGAACGACGGTAACAAAGAAATTCTGGTTTCTGATCTGTTTTACGGAGTAATGCCTCAGAATGAAGCCATAAATTTTGTAAAAGAAATTTATAAGCTGGAGAATGAGAATCTTGTGGAGAGTAATTCTGAATTCGGGAAATTCTTTGAAGAACAGATCATTAAGGCAAAAGAAAATTATTACGGGCTGAAAAGAAAAATTGAGCTCGGAATGCAGCCAATGAGTCTGTCGTATCCTTTATACCGTGAAGCTGCTGAAGTTATAATTAATTACTATGCTAAAGGTGACGGAGTAAATCTAAAAAAATTCTGGGATGAGGAAAGAGATTCTTTAATCAAAAACATTCCAGAGAACGAATACATGGACCTGAATAATTTTATTCTGAAAGCGTTACCGATAGCCGGAGATGCATGATACTACGGAACTGACAATCGTCATAGTCACCTGGAACAGCGAGCAAGAAATCGGCGACTGCCTGAATTCCATTATTGATAATACACAGGATTTAAATTATGAAATACTGATTATTGATAATAATTCATCGGACAAAACTATTGAAGTCATCAAAAACATTAATGAAACCTCGTATCACCGTATAAAAATAATACTTAATAACCAAAATACAGGATTTACAAAAGCCTGTAATCAGGGAATTGAGTTAACTACAGGAAGGAATGTTCTATTGCTTAATCCGGATACAAGGATAAAAAGGAATGCTTTGAAATTAATGTTTGATAAACTGGAATCAAATGCGAAAATCGGAGCTGTTGCTCCGCAGCTTTTGAATGAAGACAAAAGCATACAAAAATCATGCAGGATGTTTCCGGATTTTTTTGACATGTTTTGTGAATTCAGCCTGCTGACTTATATTTTCCCGAACAGTCTGTTATTCAGCAACTGGAAAATGAACTATTTCGATCACAATGAAGAGAGAATGGTTGAGCAGCCAATGGCAGCAGCTTTAATGGTCAAAAAAAAAGTACTTAATGAAATAAGTAATTTTGACGAAAGATTTGAGATGTTTTTTAATGATGTCGACCTTTGCAGGAAGATTTATGAAAAAGGATACCTTATTGGTTTTTATCCGGACGCAAAGATAATTCATTTAAAAGGCGTAAGCATTTACAAAGACAGGGAAAATATGATAAGGATATGGAACAGGGACTGTTTAAGTTATTTCAAAAAATATCATCATAATTTCTTTCTGTATAGCTGGCTTTCGTTCAGCCTCAGAATCTCCGGATATTTGAGAATTTTATTACATAAAATAAAAAAATGAAGATTGCTGTTGCGCAGGTTACATCTGTCTTAGGTGACATAGAAAAGAATATAAAGCATCACCTTGAATTTTGTGACAGAGCTATTGAAAACAATGCAGACCTGATTGTATTTCCCGAATTATCCCTTACCGGATATTCAGTAAAGGATCTGAATTTTGTGATTTCACTTGAGCTGGACAAAACCAGAGCGCTGGATAAACTCAAAGCAAAGAGTAAAAGGATTTCAATAATTTGCGGGCTTGTTGAAGAAGATGAGAATTTTGCAATTTACAATTCGGGTGTATTTATATCGGAAGGTGAAATCAGGTTTGTTCACAGAAAAATATATCCGCCTACGTACGGTTTATTTGAAGAGCTCAGATATTTCTCAAGAGGAAAGGAATGCAAGGCGCATGAAACAAAATTCGGAAAAATAGGGTTACTTGTTTGCGAAGATTTGTGGCACATGTCACTTCCTTATACGGTTACGATGGACGGTGCTCAGGTAATTGTCGGTATTGCGGTTTCACCAACACGTCTTGCTGTAAACTACGATAAGTTTAAGAATTATGAAATAAACTCACAGCAGCACTGTTCATATGCAAGGATTCTGTCAAGCTATTTTGTTTTTTGCAACAGGATCGGCTTTGAAGACGGAATTAATTTTTGGGGAGGAAGCGAGATAGTTGATCCGTTCGGAAATGTAATTGCAGCCGCAAAATTGTTTGAAGAGGACATGATCTATGCGGACATTAATTTTGAAGAAGTAAGAAGGGCAAGACATCAAGCAAGACATTTCCTGGATGAAGACCTTGATCTTACAATAAGGAATCTGAAGAAAATCCGTAAGTGAGTTTTGCAGCGAATTATCACGAATTTACGCGAATTATGTTTTAGACTAGAAGTACAATAGAAACTTTTTTTACCACTTAGTATCCCGACAGGGAGCCCTATGTTTTGAGAAAAATAACTTCAAAAATGAAGAAATTTTTTGAAGTCTTGTCTCTGTGACTCTGTGTTAAAATTCATTAAAATTTGATTGTAGCCTAAGTCTATGATGTGTTCTTAGTGTCTTAGTGGTAAATATACTTTTGGACAGGCTTCACAAAACTAAGCATTTAAAAAGTTTTAGAAATTAGGTATTTTTGTACCAGACAGGAAATAAAGCAATAAAATGAACGAAAAATTAACAGACAGAGAGAAAGAAGTTTTAAAATATGTCGTTGAGAATTTTATACGAATAGCATCACCGATCGGGTCGAGAAGCATTTCAAAGCAGACGGATTTGAATTTATCACCGGCTACAATCAGAAACGTAATGAGCGATCTTGAAGAAATGGATTTACTGGACACTCCTCACACATCAGCCGGCAGAATACCGACGGATAAGGGATACAGATATTATGTAGATATGCTTATGGACAGAGGAAAGCTGAATTTAGAAGAAGAGTTTAAGCTTAAGACTCAGTTTGATGAGAAGAATCTTCATATGCTCGACAGCCGGGATCTTTATTTTGAAACTTCGAGAATACTCGGGAAGGTAACTCATTTACTTTCTATAGTTACTCAGCCGCAGATATCGAAAGGAGTATTCGATAAGCTCGAATTTGTAAACCTTGCTTCGAACCGGATATTGGTTGTATTGAATATAAAATCGGGAATTGTGAAAACCGTTATCATGGAAATTGACAGTGAGATTACAAAATCAAAGCTGGAAAATCTCTCTTCATTTTTAAACGAGCGTTTACACGGGCTGACGCTAAATCAAATCAGGGAAAGTATAATTGCAAGAGTTAGCGATTACAAGCTTAAGGACCCTGAACTGATTCAGTTGTTCATTAACTCAATAGATAAACTTTATACAGAAGAGGAAACGGGAAATAAGATTTATGTTGGCGGGACAGGTGAACTTATAACGCAGCCAGAGTTCGGTAACCCGAAGAACTTCAAAGAGATTATAGACCTTGCCGAGGACAAGAATCTGGTGATTCATATTTTTCAGAATTCAAAGCAGATGGATAATGAGGTCCTTATATCCATAGGAAATGAAAACGATGATGAAAAATTAAAGAACTACAGCGTAGTTACAACGTCATATAAAGTAGGTGATGTGAAAGGAAATATAGGAGTTATCGGACCAAAAAGAATGAATTATGCAAGAATGATTTCCCTGCTTCAATATACTTCAAGACTTATAAATGAGAAATCAATTTAATTAAAAACATACACCCAGTTATAATTTAATATGAATAATAAAAAACACAACGTACAGATAAAAGACGTTAAACATAAAAATTCCTCAAAAGAAAATGATCTGCCTGTAGCTGAAGAAAAAATCACTATGGAGCCACAGGAGAATACTCAGGATCAGGAAAATGAAATTGTAAAACTTAAGGATACGCTGTTGAGAAAAGCTGCCGAGTTTGAAAACTATAAGAAAAGGATGGATTCGGAATTATCAAATTATATTAAGTATGCATCAGAGAGCATAATTAAGGAGCTTATTCCTGTTTATGACGATCTGGGGAGATCGATTGAATCCATTAACAAAGGCGAGACGAAGGATTTCGAAACGCTTAAAAAGGGAATAACTTTAATTTATGAAAAATTTAAGAGTGTTCTTGAAAAGGAAGGACTTAAAGAAATTAATTCTTTGGGGCAGGAATTCAATGTTGATGTAAATTCAGCTTTGATGCAGGTTCCAAGAGATGATGTAAAGCCCAATACGGTTCTGGATGTTATAGAAAAGGGATATAAGCTGAAAGATAAAGTTGTGAAACATGAGAAAGTTTTAGTGTCGAGCGAACCAAAATAAATTAGCGAAAGGAAATATAAATCATCTATGACTAAAAGAGACTATTATGAAATATTATCAGTAAGCAGGACTGCTACTTCGGAGGAGATAAAGTCCTCTTACAGAAAGCTGGCAATGAAGCATCATCCCGACAAAAATCCGGGTGATAAAGCTGCAGAGGAGAAATTTAAAGAACTTGCTGAAGCATATGAGATTCTTTCTGATCCTCAAAAGAGACAGAGATACGATCAGTTTGGTCATCAGGGAGTAAGCGGCAGCGGCGGATTCCAGGACATCAATGATATTTTTTCACACTTCGGAGACATTTTCGGAAACTTCGGAGGAAGAGGCGGAGGAAGCATATTTGATGATTTTTTCGGAGGAGGACAGCGCAGCGGCGGCAGAGGCAGAGAAAATACAGGCAGTGATTTGAAGATTACAATTAAACTGACTCTTGAAGAAATTGCCGAAGGAGTCGAGAAGACTATCAAAGTTAAAAAGTATAAAACCTGTACAAAGTGTGAAGGCTCGGGAGCTAAATCGAGCAGCGGACATTCTAAATGCAGCCATTGCAACGGAACCGGAGAGGTAAGACAGGTTACACGTTCAATGTTCGGGCAGTTCATTAATGTAACCATGTGTCATGTTTGTCACGGAGAGGGCAGAATCATCAAAGAGAAATGTGAAGAGTGTCACGGAGAAGGGAGAATAAAATCAGACTCAACTATTAAGATTAATGTTCCGGCAGGAGTAGAAGAAGGAAATTACATTCCTCTAAGAGGTCAGGGTAATGTCGGATTAAGAGGCGGAAGTTCAGGCAATTTGCTAGTATTCATTGAAGAGGAAAGACATAAAGATTTTGTGAGAGAAGGGAATGATATTTATTTTGATCTTGAGGTAAGCATTACGGATGCAATCATTGGAGCCGATGTGATTGTTCCGACTTTAAACGGCAAAGCAAAATTAACCATCGAGCCGGGAACCCCTTCAGGTAAATTATTAAGAATGAAAAACAAAGGTATTAAGAGTCTGAACGGCTACGGAAGAGGAGATGAAATAGTACGGGTAAACATTCATATTCCGTCAAAGATCAATTCTAAAGAAAAAGAAATTCTTAAAGAACTTTCTAAATCAGAAAATTTTAAGCCGAGAGCATCTAAAGCTGTTAAGACAGAAAAAGAAGAGAAAGGATTTTTTAAGACGGTGTTCAACTGACAGTTAGCAGTTAGCAGTTAGCAGTTAACAGTATTCAATATGTTAATATAATTCCCGCATATAAAGAATGCGGGATTTTTTTTCTACTCATTTGTTACCACTTAGGTGCACTAAGCCCACTAAGTGAAATACTTAAATTCTTTGTGTTTATGTTTTTTAAGATTTATAAATGAGAATTTTTTATCTAACAGTTTAAATTTAATTGCTAAATACTCAGTGGCTCTTAGTGCACTGGTGATAAAACAAATATCCCCGTTACAACCAGATAATTTTGAAATTCATATTCTCTATTGAAGTTAATATTGAAATTAATAATATTGAATCAAACTAATAAACAATTCGTCATGAAAAAATTACTATTCTCTTTATTCGCTTATTTCATTTTAATAAATACAGCTTTATCAATCGAACCCATAGTAACTTCAGTTTCTCCCATAAAGCAAATACTCAACGCTCCGAGATCAACGAGCATCATTGTAAACTTTAACACCGGATTAAACACATCATCAGTAAACAATTCCACTTTTCGTGTCTTCGGCAAGCAGTCAGGTCCGATACCGGGTACGTTCGAATTTTTAAACGGCAATACTCAGGTTAAATTTACTCCGTCATCTCTGTTTCTTGCCGGTGAATGGGTAACGGTAAATCTTTCAAAGGGAATAATGAGCAGTGATAACACTCCATTGACAAAGGGATACACCTGGAATTTCTGGACGATTGCATTGTCCGGTACTTTGAGTCAGTCATTGATACGAACAATACCGGTAAGAAAGCAGGGGGAAGGACACATACAATGTTACGGCGCACTGGGAGTGGATCTGAATGATGACGGGAGAACGGATCTTGCTATCGTAAATGAAATTTCAAGAGACTACAGAATTTATCTGAATAACGGAAATAATTATGACACAATGTTCGCGCTCTATCCTGTACCTTCAGGATCAAATCCGAGTCCGAGCGAGGCGGCAGATTTCAATAATGACGGTAAGGTAGATATGGTAGTCGGTAATGCGGCAAATAATATTTTGAGTTTGTTTATAGCAACCGGGGGAGCGAATTTTCAGGCGGGGATTCCTTATACTGCCGCACAATTTGTAAGAGGTGTTGCAATAAATGATTTCGACGGAGACGGCTTTGATGATGTAGTCACAGCCAACCGGGGTGGCAGCAATATTGCTTTGTTTAAAAATAACGGAAACGGAACTTTTGGAAATGCGACACTGATCAATACCATCGGAAACGGAGAAACAGGTGTCATGATGGCTGATGCAAATAACGACGGGATACTTGATGCCTTCATTGGATGCTATAACAGTAATGAAATTGTTTTACTGCTCGGTGACGGTAATGGTAACTTTACATTTTCAAGCAGATCTTCATTGGGTGGTCCGCCATGGGCAATTGCTGTCGGAGATATTAATGGCGACGGTAATGTTGATGTAGCTGCATGTCTGTCATCAGCCAACAGAATTGGAGTAATATTCGGTAACGGAAGCGGAGGTCTCGGGACTGTAGCAAATTATACTTCTTCGGGCTTTCCTCTTGCAATAGACATCGGTGACGTTGACGGTGATAATGATCTTGATCTGATTTCAAGCAATTATTCCGGAGCTAATTTTACTGTTTATGCAAACAACGGAAGCGGAGTGTTTACAAATAATCCTATTGTGTTGCCGGCTGTGAATTCGGGTTCTTGTATAACGGTTCACGACAGGGACAACGACGGAGATCTTGACTTATCAGGCATTGATGAGATTGATGATCTGCTTTTTATATTTAATAACGGAGCTGTCGGGATAAATCAGATCTCTTCTGAAGTTCCGGCTGCGTATTCCTTAAAGCAGAATTATCCTAATCCGTTTAATCCGACAACACATTTGGAATTTGGGATTTCGAATTTGGGATTTGTTTCACTTAAAGTATATGACGTTCATGGAAAAGAAGTAGCGACTTTGGTAAATGAAAACAAGCAGGCAGGGACTTATGAAGTCGAATGGAACGGTCAGGGATTCGCAAGCGGAGTTTATTTTTACAGACTTGAAGCAGGGGATTTTAAAGAGACGAAGAGGATGCTGCTGGTAAAATGAGTTTATTGTGGTTTTTTTGCTCTGAAAAAGGTTTCAATTTAGAAATTATTGCGCACTTTGCGTTACGCAAAATGCGTAATAAAGTATAACTATGAAATTATATTATAAATCTATCTGCCGAACATTTTACTTTTCCAAAACAAACTGTTCACCGATATTCATCACTTTAATTTTCTCTTTGTACTCATCTGTCGTGTGATACATTGATTTTAGCTTTTTATACAAAACGGAGGGATCGGCAAACAACCCCCAGTGAGCCGGGATCATATACTTTGCTTTAACATCATTCATTATTTTAGTTGCGCCAAGCGGATATATATGCGAACCTCCGAGATTTATTTCTTTGCATCCGTCGCAGTAAATGATGTTCACGATTGCAAGATCAATATCATAATTCTCACCAATGTATTTAAACAGCTTTTCATCATAAGCAGTGTCGCATGAGTAATAAACAGTTATGTCCTTATACTGGATTATGTAACCGCTGTAACCGTCACTAATCCATTGCTTCCCGTCTATTCCGTATCTTCCTCCCCAGTGTACTGCAGCAACAGTTGTTATCTTAACACTATCGATTACTTTTGTTTCACCGATGTATTTTTGACGACCGTCACCGGCGAACTTTAACCTGTGAAATTTAAAACTGTAGTCAGGCAGATATAACTCAACGCCTTCCGGAAATATCAAATCTGTTTTTGGAAATTTTTCCTCAATCTCTCCCAAAGATCTTAAGCTTAAATGATCCATGTGAGAATGCGATATAATTATCATGTCAAGCTGTTTCAGTGAAGACAGATCCATGCCCGGCTCGACCCATCTTCTCAAAACCTCAGCTACATTATTTGTAAATAAAGGGTCGAGCATTATTACTTTATCATAAATCTGAATCAGAAAACTTGCATGACCAATCCACAGTGCAGATAAGCTGACATCATCTCTTAGAGGATTTTTAATTTTATTCTTCACCTTCTCCGGAGCTGTAAAGTGGCTCTGAACATTGTAGCCAACGTCAAGAAATGTCTGACATGAATTTAAGCTGCATGTCAGCATTGTAATGATTACAAATACGATTAATCGAAAAGTCAAATTTTGGAAAGTTTAAATATGCGTAAAATTAATAAGTTTTTTGTAAAAATAAATCTCTTTAAGAATCACAAAACAGGAGGATAAGCTCATCCAGTGAAACATTGAAACTTGCTGCTCAACTTTAGTCTGCATTGCTGATTTGAATTATTAAGTATAATTTATAAAAAAGTTTAAAATCACACCTGAGCTTCTCACATGAGGGAGTTAAAAAAATATACAGACAAACAATTCATTACTTTGCTTGAACAATTGAGCTTATATGAGTTAAATGCCGATGAGGAAGTTCTTCACAGGATTCGGGTTGCACTTAAGAAGATCAAGACAATATTTCATATCATTAGTTTTTGTTCGAAAAACTTTGATGCGCATAAAGAATTCAGCCCGTTAAAAAAAATATTCAAGGATGCGGGAAATATCAGGGAAATTGATGTAACTGAGAAACTATTAAAAGAATATAATATTAAGAGTAACTTCGAAAGCACCAATGCGGGTAAAAGGGAAAAGTTAACTTCAGTATTCAGAAAAAATATTCCTGTCTATAAAAAATTCATTTTCGATGTAAATATAATTGCAGGAAAGCATTTTGTAAGAGTAAGTACAGGTTGCTTCAGAGAGTTTATAAATCTCAGGAAATCTGAATTGCAGGGTAATGTTTATCCTCTTCTTGTGGAATCCAATCTTCATAAATCCAGAAAAATTATTAAAGATATTATTTATTTATCAGCTCTTAGCCGCTGGAGAAAGAAAAATCTGAATCCGCTGTATGATGAAATGCAGGAAGTTATTGGGAAATGGCATGATAAAATTATGCTGATGTGTATAATAAAAGAGAACAATTATGATCCTTCAGGGAAAGTGAGAAGGAAATTGAACTTGAAAACCGTTAGCGATCTGAAAAATATTGAAAGCATGGTAAAAAATATTTACAGTCGCGACGGTTCGGAAAGAATGGTAATTTATAAGGATTCCAATTGATGATTCCTTAAATTTGATAATTTAAGTGATAATCAAATTCAGCAACCGAAAAATACTTGTCAAAATATCGGTTGATTGATTTAAGAAGTCTCAGTAATTTTGTTTAAACAAAAAATATAAATCATGAGCAATTTAGTTTTAACAGAAGACATAATGCTGAATGCATTTCAGAACAGAGACAGACAGTTTGAAGGGCAGTTCATAATAGCAGTAAAGACTACGGGAATTTTCTGCAGACCCGGTTGTACTGCTCGTATGCCGAAGAAAGAGAATGTAGAATTTTTTAATTCTGCAAAGGCGGCAATGTCCAACGGATACAGACCGTGTAAGGTATGCAAGCCGCTGGAAAAGTCGGGTGAAGTTCCTGAAGAAATAAAAAATATTTTATCAGAAATTGAAATTAATCCTTCGGAAAAGATTACCGACTATGGCTTGGTAGAGAAAGGCATAGAGCCAAGCCGTGTGCGGAGATGGTTTTTAAAAAATCACGGTATGACTTTCCAAGCATATCAGAGATTGTACAGGATAAATAACGCATTTAACAATATTAAGAACGGAGATAAGGTAGTCGAAGCGGCTTTTGAAAACGGGTATGACTCGCTCAGCGGGTTTCAGCACACATTCAAGAAAGCAACTTCAATAAATCCGAAAGACAGTGTGATGAATGACAGCTTAACTTATACAAGATTCACAACACCTCTCGGTCCGATGATGGCAGTGGCGAGTGAAGAAGGCATTTGCCTGTTTGATTTCACGGACAGAAGAATGCTTGAGACTGAATTAAAACATATTCAAAAACATTTCAAATCATCAATACTCCCCGGTAAGAGCAAGTTCTTTGAGCCGTTGAAAAAGCAGATCGACGAATATTTTGAAGGCAAAAGAAAGACTTTTGATATTCCGCTGGTCACTCCCGGGACAAAATTTCAGAATGAAGTCTGGAAAGTTCTACAGACAATCCCTTACGGAGAAACACGCTCATACAAAAAGCAGGCAATTTTACTTGGCAATCCAAAAGCTGTCCGTGCAGTTGCAAATGCAAACGGAGACAACAGAATCTCTATTCTCATTCCATGTCATCGTGTAATAGGTGAAGACGGAAAACTTGTCGGCTATGGCGGGGGATTGTGGAGGAAGCAGTGGTTGCTGAATCACGAGAGAAGCAATTACTAATTACTAATTACTAATTACTAATTTCTCAGTCACAAGTTATTCAGGCACAAGTTAAATTCTACTCAAAATGGCGAGAAAATAATTGAACTAAGAAACTGTCTGAATTAGGATTTCATAGAACTAAAGAATTTCAGGATTTTCGATGAAATCAATAAAGTAGAACTTATGCATAAAAACTTTTTCATTATTTCTTCTTAATTTTGCCGCTGCTCACAACATCAATTTTCAAAATTAAATAATTATCATTTAAAAACCATTTTAGACAGATGTATTTTTATGCTGATTGTCAAATGACCATTAGTTAAATTGAATAAACAAACAGGAGGACTTAATGTGAAAACAATTACATTCATACTTCCGGTTATTATTCTTCTTTTCATTAGTTCAGAAAATTTTTCTCAGGATACAGGCTCAGTAAAATATTTTCCCTTAAAAACAGGGAATACATGGTATTATAAAACGACCTATTCACCAATCCCCTATCCACCGACATTTCATAAGGAATCTATAGAAACCGATACTCTCATTAATGGTAAGAAATATTTCAAAAATATTTTAATAAGGAATTCTCAAATCTGGAATACTCAATTTGTCAGAATTGATTCATCAAACGGAAATTTGCTTGCCTATTCTCCCGGAAACGGATGCGGCTCATATCCTGATGATAAGATCATTGACAGTCTTGCTTCTTCCCCGACAAATCAGATAAGTTGTATCAATCAACCTTTTTTAACAATGCGCTGCATTTCAGTGGGAGTACAAAGTGTTTTCGGCATTATATCAGAAACAAAAGAGTTTTATCATGACGGTCTTGTCATACATTACCGGACATATGCTAAAAATTTCGGTATAATTTCTTCCTGCAGCGGTGAACCTCCTCCATGCACCGGATTTACAAATCTTATAGGATGCAGAATAGACGGTGTGGTTTACGGGGATACAAATCTGACCAATATCGAACTTATGAGTTCATCGATTCCGGAAAGATTTTCTCTTGAGCAGAACTACCCGAATCCGTTCAATCCGGTAACCGTTATTCGTTATTCGTTAAGAGAAAATCGTTTCGTCACATTGAAAGTATTTGATGTAAGGGGAAATGAAATTGCAACATTGGTTAATGAAAAACAAAACAAAGGAAATTACAATTATCAATTTTCAACTGTAAATTATCAATTATCAAGCGGAGTTTATTTTTATAGATTGGCGGCAGGTGATTTTATTGAAACAAAGAGAATGATTTTATTAAAATAAAATTCAACTAAAATGCGATATCTAATATTTATTATTATCTTTTTAATTTCACCCGATCAATCTGATTCACAGACTGTTTGGACTCAGCAAAATTCCGGAACCAATGATCAGCTATATGCTATTTCTTTTTATGATGAAAATCATGGTTACTTATCCGGCAGGAATGCTATAATTTACTACACTTCGAACGGCGGAACAAGCTGGTCTCCCGTTTACTCATCTCCCGTCACAAATGACAGAATAGAATGCATAATATATAAAAGTTTAAACCGCGTTATTGCCGGGTCATATAATTCAATTGTTTACCGAACAACTGACGCCGGAATCAACTGGACGTATCAAACTATCAGTCCACCATGCAGGATACACGGAATGTCTTTTATTAATGAAAACACCGGATGGCTAGTCGGTGAAATACATGCAATTCATGGTTATGTTTACCGCAAAACTACAAATGGAGGAGAGACATGGTATGAACCTTCTGCACAATATACTTTTTACGACAACAATCTTTTTGACATTGAGTTTGTAAATGAAAATACAGGTTTTGTTTGCGGGGCTAATCCGGATAGAGCAATTATTGCAAAAACAACAAATGGCGGAAGCTCCTGGATCAAAACTGAATTTCCGGAAAGATACTATTGGGGTAACCTGAATTTTCTGAATGAAAATACAGGCTGGGTCTTTGGAGCATATTATGGATCAAAACTCCTGCAAACTACAAATGGCGGAGATAACTGGAATTTAATTTATTCCGATACAACAACTTTCCTCGTGAACGATTTTCATTTTGCTGATCAATACATAGGATATTACCTCAGCGGCTCACTACAAAAAACTACAAACTCCGGAGCAAACTGGTTTTATACTCCTATTCCAAATAATCCCGGAAGTCTTGAATCAATATATTTTTTAAACTCTCAAACAGGTTTTATCTGCGGTTATAATGGTTCTGTTTATAAAACCACAAACGGAGGTTTAACCAATTTTTCTAACATGAATGATATTTATCCGGATAAGTTTTCTCTATCTCAAAACTATCCGAATCCGTTCAATCCGGTAACCGTTATTCGTTATTCGTTAAGCGAAAATCGTTTTGTCACTTTGAAGTTGTATGATGTAAGGGGAAACGAAATTGCTACATTGATCAATGAGAGACAAAGTAGTGGAACTTATAACTATCAATTATCAACTGTCAATTATCAACTATCAAGCGGAGTTTATTTTTATAGACTGGAGGCGGGAGAGTTTGTTGAGACGAACCGGATGATATTAATGAAATGACCGTTATTTTTTAAAAAACTTCAATTTAAAATAATCATGAATATTTATCTGAAAGCTTTTTGTTACTTAGTGCTTTTTATATTATTTCCAAAACTCTCTTCAACAGAATGGTCAGATCCTATAAGGTTAACAAATGGCGGAAATGATCGAAACCCGTCTTTCAAAGTTAATCAAGGTTTTACTGTATTTAATTGGGAGTTTCTGGTATTTGAAAGGAAAAACGGGAGTAATAATAATATTTGCATTACAAGAATAGGAAGTGAAGGAGCTTTGGAAAATCCTCAGTACATTACTACTAATTATAATAATACGAATCCTTCTGTTGCTTATAATTCTCCGTCATATACAAATCCCGAGATTTCATATGCATTGACAGTATGGCAGACTGACAAGAATGGAAATAGTGATATCTATGCAAGTCGTTATACTCCGGCTACCGGCTGGTCGGCTCCCTTTGCGGTAGATTCTTCTGGTGATGAGCAAACAAATCCCGAAGTCATTTGTATTGACTCTACTAACTTTGGAATTACTTATGTAAGCGGAAATGATATAATTTGTAAGAGATATGACATGATTTCAAATTCTTTCCATGCAGCAATTAATTTGACCATGAGCGAAACATCTCCCTGCAGAAATCCATACATTAATTTTATAAGTTTCTATAATTATTATGCTCATCTTATAGTATCATATGAAAAGGAAATCATGCCCGGAAGATTTGGAATATACTACAGGTATTCCCTTTCCGAATCCGATCCTTTGAACTGGTCATCTTCTGATACTATAGCTTTTGCCGGGGACAATCAAAACAGAGGATTTAATTCATATACCTCTAATGCAAATTGCATTTTTGAATCAGACAGGTCCGGAAACCTCGACATTTTTAATACAGTGGTTTATTTTCCCCAAAATATAAAGTTTCAATCATCACTTGTAACAGGTCCGATGGATGAATATAGCTACGCAGGAAAAGATTATGGAATTACTGATAATTTGAATTCTTTAAATGCTTATTTTAAAAGAAATAATCAAATTAGTGCAGTAATTAGCGCATGGCTTCTTGGGGGGAATCAGGAATTTACTATTAGTACGAATAATAATTACACGTCGAACTTATCAACATCCGGAGATATAAAATTAAATTTAAATTGTTTCAGATACTGGATAGTTTATAATGCAGTTCATAATTTCTATCCGGATTCTTCGGGAATTATTTATGGAAAATATGTTACTAACTGTCTGACTAATGTACATTCAGATGAAACAATTCCCAAAAATTATTTTCTGTTTCAAAATTATCCGAATCCCTTCAATCCTGTTACCGATATTCGATATTCAATTCCATCAAACTTCAAAAGTCAAACGTCAAATGTAAAGCTTGTTGTTTATGATAATCTCGGTAAAGAGATTATCACTTTGATTAATGGAAAGCAAAACCCGGGAAGCTATTCTGTGGATTTCAACGCTGAAGGTTTGCCAAGCGGAGTTTATTTTTATAGACTGGAGGCGGGTGAGTTTGTAGAGACAAAGACGATGATTTTACTTAAATAAAATATAAATTATCATGAAATCAAGAAACATTTTACTTGCAATTGTATTAGTAATTTTGGTTCAGTCTCATGGAATAAGAGCTGAATGGGACACTTAAGCAGCAAAATTTTATCCTTTGAATATAGGTAATGTGTATGTCTATGATTATTATAATCTGTGCTTTAATTGTGTACCGTTTACGTTTAATGGAAAATATCGTGTTGTAATTGAAGATTATGTTATGATGCAAAACGGAAAGAAATATTATCAGTTCTCCGGATGGTGGCAGGGAGGATCTGTCTGGAGGTATCAAAGAATAGATTCAAATACTATGAACGTTTACGGATACGATACAATGTTAAATTCTGAAGTACTGCTGGATAGTTTGCTTGTAAATTCCGGGAATTCTTTTAATAGCTCAAGATTTAACAGACAAAATCCGAATGCATCTTGTCACGGTGTGTTTACCGATACAATTTTCGGAACTCCCCGCGTTAGGAAAGAACTTAATTCATATTATATCTCTATCGGATTTGGATATTCAATAGCTGAGGGAATTGGTTTCCTTGGAGTTTCTTCGTGTGAACTCGGAAGCGGGCCGTCATATTCTCTAAAAGGCTGTACAATCGATGGTGTAGTTTACGGTGATACTTTACTAACGGGAATTCAAACTGTTAACTCTTCACTTTGAAGTTGTATGATGTAAGGGGAAACGAAATTGCTACATTGATCAATGAGAGACAAAGTAGTGGAACTTATAACTATCAATTATCAACTGTCAATTATCAATTGTCAAGCGGGGTTTATTTTTACAGACTGGAGGCGGGTGATTTTGCTGAAACTAAGAGAATGATCTTACTCAAATAAAATTTAATAATTATTTTAATTTTATAATTAAGGAATTTTATTATATTGCGCTACAATAAAAATAAAATTACTTGAATAAAAAAATACTCATTCTCTGCACCGGTAATTCCTGCAGAAGCCAGATGGCGGAAGGTTTTCTCAGATCATTCGGACCGGAACTTGAAGTTTTTTCAGCAGGAACAAATCCCGCTAAGGCAGTCAATCCGAGTTCTATATTTGTAATGAACGAAATTGGAATCGATATATCATCTCAATATCCTAAAGATGTCATTGAATTTGCGGATAAATCTTTTGATTATGTAATCACTGTATGCGATAATGCAAAAGAAAGCTGCCCGGTCTTTACGGGAAAAGTAAAACACAGACTTCATCTTGGGTTTGTTGATCCTTATGATGCAAAAGGAAGCAAAGAAAAGATCCTGAATGAATACAGGGAAGTTCGTGATGAAATAAGATCCGCATTCAGGCATTTGTATGATACAAAATTAAAATAGATTCGTAAGATTTGTAAGATTCGTAAGATTCATAAGATTCGTAAGATTCGTAAGTTTTGTAGAGATTAAATTTTTTTTAATCCTAAAATCCTTTAATCCTATAAATCCTAGTTCAGACAATCCTAAAAATCCTAATTCAAAATGCAGATAATCTACATCGGTATCGGTGGTTTTCTCGGAGCAATTTCGAGATTTCTTCTGGCGAAATTCATAAATAATTATTTCACATCATTTCCTCTCGGGACACTAATAGTTAATGTCAGCGGCAGCTTCCTGCTTGGATTTATTGTTTACAGTTTTCTCAGCGGTAAAAATGTATCTTCCGAGTTCAGGGATTTTTCGACCATTGGTTTCATCGGGGCATTTACTACCATGTCAACTTTCGCATACGAATCATTCCGTCTAGCCGAGCTTTCGGAATATCTCTATTTTGGTTTGAATATTTTTCTGAATGTATTTCTTTGTTTGCTCGCAGTGTATCTGGGAAGAGAGCTTGGGCTACTATTAAACAAATAATATCATGCAAAAAGAATCAACAGCAGTTTTACTAAGAATTTTTATCGGGGAGAGCGATAAGTATGAAGGCAAAAATCTTTATAATTATCTTGTTCAGTATCTGCGGGAAAATCATTTTGCCGGTGTTACTGTTTTAAGGGGAATTACCGGGTACGGTAAAGCCAGTAAAATCAGATCTTCAGACCTGCTTGATATTTCCTCTGACTTGCCAATCGTAATAGAAATTGTTGATGAAGAGCATAAAATCGAAGAGTTAAAAAAAGTTTTTGAAAAAACCGATATGCTTGGAAGTGCTTTGATAACTGAGGAAAAAGTGAAGATTTTCAGATACGGAATCTGAACTTTCAATTTTAGATTTTGGATTTTTTCGATTTGTGATTTGGAAATTCGGATTTGGAATTTAAAAGAGTATCGAGTGCGAACAATTATTGTCATATTCTGCTGAATCATTTCCTAGTAAGTTTTTTAATGCCAAATATTCAAAATACTCAAAGATCTAATTAATATTTATTACGTTTAATTCATCTCAAACTCTCAGTGCCCTTCGTGCCTTAGTGGTTTAAAATACATTACATAAATCCCAAATTCGAAATCCCAAATCACAATATGATTAAATCAAAAATCAAAAATCCGAAAATCCAAAATTCAAATTCAGATCTCTTCCCTGTTCAGAAGATTATTTAAATCAGAATATTTCTCCAGATAATCTTTATTGCTTGCTTCAATCACTCTGTATGCCTCCTCTTTCCCATAAACACTTTCTATCTCGCATCTCTTACCTTCAGATCCCGGCGCATCTTTATAAGTGAGGAAATAGTGCCTTAATCTTTCGATAAATGAATCTGAACAATGCGAGATGTCCTTCCACTTATTGAATATCGCATCGTCTTTCATCACTGCAATTATCTTATCATCGGCTTCATTATTGTCGATTAATCTTAATCCGCCTATAGGAATTGCCTGAAGAAGTATGTTGCTGTGATTTAATGTCTTTTCTGTAATTACACAAATGTCAATCGGATCGTTATCACCAACGATATTTTTTCTTCCGGTCTTTTCAACGCAAAACTTAGCAACATTCTCACAGCAGAGTGTCTGGGGGATGAAGCCGTACGGAGTCGGGCAAATGTTTGAATACTTCTGAGGTCGGTCAACTTTCAGAAACCCGCTCTGTTTTTCTATCTCGTATTTAACGGTGTCAGTAGGAACAATCTCAATGTAAGCAGTGACTATTTCAGGATAGTTAATTCCTATTGGAACGCCATGCCACGGATGTGACTTCATCAGCAGTCTGATCTTGCTCCATATTTCGTCTAATTTTTCGTTACCCATAATTTATTTTGAAATATACTCCAGTGATTTTCTTATAATTTCCTCAGTAGTAAGTTTTGATGACGGATTTAGTTTGAGCACCTCCCGGATGATTTTCTCCCCCTCGTTTCTCTGATAGCCGAGATTCATCAAAGCATTCAATGCTTCAAATCTCGTGAACTCAGCGGACTCTCCCGATACCGGCTTCTCTTTTCTTTCAAAAGTCTCCCTGTCTATTTTGTATACTTTATCTTTTAATGTCATTGAAATGAGTTCAAGTTTCTTCGTACCTATGCCCGGGATTTTTATCTGAGAAGCTGAAAATTTGTTTGTAATAATGCTGATAACTTCTTCGAATGACAAATGCATCAGTATGTTGTGTGCAATTTTCGGTCCTATTCCGTTTACAGATGTAAGTAGTTTAAAAATTTCCTTTTCCTTTTCGTCAATAAAACCGTACAGTACAAGAGAGTTTTCCTTAACATCCAGAAATGTTATAACAGTATATTCCCCTTCCGAATCCGCAATTTTCTCCGATACTTTTTTAGAAATGAAAATCTGATATCCGACTCCGTTCACGTCCAGTATGATCTCATTTTTGTGTTTGTAAATCAGTTTTCCTCTTAGGGATGAAATCATTTCAGATTAATTTTTATTCTTTCAGGATTTTGCTCGATAAAGTATTTCCATGAATTTTTTTTGGTAATGGATTTTGTGTTGTAAAATAAATTCTGACGGCAATAAAAATGGCACAGTGCAACAGCCAGAGCATCGGAAGAATCAATCTCTATAACTCTGTCATTCAAGGAAAGAATTGACCTTACCATATACTGAACATGCTCTTTGGAACTTGCGCCGTTTCCTGTAACAGATTTTTTAACTTCTCTCGGCGAATACTCTGAAATTTCTAAGTTTGAATTTAATGCGGCTATAATTGCAACTCCCCTTGCCTGTCCTAGCTTTAATGTTGATTGAATGTTTTTACCGTAAAATGCAGTTTCAATCGCAAACTCGTCAGGCTTGAATTTTTTTATGCATATCAGACACTCATCATAAATTTTTTTTAATCTTACAGGAAGAGATTCTTTTGAATTGAGGTTTATGCAGTCGTAATGGATCAAGTATATCTTTTCATTTTTCTGTTCAACAATTCCGATTCCCGTCACTGAAGTTCCGGGATCAATGCCTAATATTCTCATAAGATTAAGATCCGGAGTTTAAAGTTTATTCATCTGTAAAATCCGCATTGGTATAAACATTCTGCACGTCGTCATTTTCCTCGATTGCTTCAATGCATCTGATAACTTCATCGGCATTTTTTCCTTCTATTGTTAAAAGGTCCTTTGCAATATACTGAAGCGATGCGCTTTCTATTTTGTATGATTTATCTTCAATTGCTTTTCTCACTTTTTCAAAATTTTCGACCGGAACAATGACTTCAAAATAGTCACCTTCAGATTTCAGATCATCAGCACCGGCATCCAAAATTACTTCCATCAGATCGTCTTCATTTACATTTCCCTTTTCAACATTCACAACTCCTTTTCTCTCAAACATCCACGCGACTGCCCCTGATTCAGCCATATTTCCATTTTTCTTTGATATTAAATGGCGCAGCTCGGCTACAGTCCTGTTCTTGTTATCAGTCACACTTTCTATTATCAGTGCTACTCCTCCCGGAGCATAAGCTTCGTAGGTCACTTCTTCATACCTCACCCCTTCAAGTTCACCTGTCCCTTTTTTAATCGCACGTGTAATATTATCCTGAGGCATATTATTGCTCTTTGCATTTTGTACGGCAAGCCGAAGCCTCGGATTAGCATCCGGATCGCCTCCGCCGTCACGCGCCGCAATTGTAATCTCTTTTATTATCTTGGTAAAAACTTTACCGCGTGCCGAATCCGTCGCCGCTTTCTTTCTTTTAATTGTTGCCCATTTTGAATGACCTGACATTTCTTTAATTAAAAATTAGGAATTAGGAATTATCTATAAACTTTAAGAATTAAGAATTAAGAATTAAGAATTAAGAAT
>CAYNTN010000052.1:0-29367 GCA_964399995.1 uncultured Ignavibacteriaceae bacterium | reverse complement strand
TCACCCTCGGTTGTTCTTGCACTGAAATTCGGAGCAGTGTCTCCTAATCTTAAAGCTGCCATGATTTTTTTTGAAAATAATTTTAATAAAAATGTTTGATTAATACTTACCGGTGATTCACTTTTAATATTAAAACTGCAGTGTTTAATTCTGATTAACTGAGGAAACAATTTAAAGAATTTATTTCATGATTTAAATGCCTTAAAAATGAGTCAGGGGGACTTTTATACAAATGCTGTCCAAGATATTTTAGAAAAGAAAGTGAAGTTAATAAATTTGAAATTATTGGACAGATTTTTTCATTATCAAGAATCAATCCCTAAGTTATAATTCTTAGAAATAGCATCAATTTTCCTTTCTCAGTTCAGAGCGGAACGACGAACCTTATTTTTTTTAACCTTAATAGAAAAATTCGAAAATGTTATAACCTTATTACCTTTTTCAATTTTCACTTTAGATAAGGTAATAAGGTTAAAATAGTTTGAGTTTTAGCATACGATATAGCTTTAAGATTTTTTGCATGTGCTAATTTAATATCAATCTTGTTTTCTTTTAACACATCGCTTAGCCAATACCAGCTGCCTCTACGATTTTAAATATTAAAACGAATGGATTATTGTTAAATTTGCAGAAATATTATTTCTGAGGAGAAAATAAAAATGACAAACTTTATTGCTGAATATCAATCAGAGCTGATAACAGTTATAGTCGGGATTGGTTTTGGAATATTGCTCTATTACTTTGCTTTCTATCGGAGGAGATTGTTTTTTTGCAGTAATGGATTTAGTCTCAAGAGCAGTATGTCAGCGGATAGAGGCGGGTTAAGGCTTTTATACGGAAATGATGAAGTCAATAATCTTACTGTCACTACGCTTGCATTCTGGAACGGCGGAACAAAAAGAATATTTAAGAGCAGCATAGATCCTGAAGATGAACCGCGAATAGACTTAAACAACTTAAGTAAAATCTACAGTATTGAGATTGTAAAACAGAGCGATCAAACTAACGATTTCAGCTTAACTCATGCAAATGAGAGTTTATATTCGATGACTTTTGATAATATCGGCAAGTCACAGGGTTGTGTGATAAAAATTTTACATTCGGGATCGACATCAGATGATATAAGCATTAAGGGAAAAATAAAAGGAGTAGGGAAAATCAAAAAAAGGGAGCAAAGGAATTATTATTATCTCTTTCCCATATCAATTGCAATAATTGATCTGACCGACGGAATGTTTTTTAATTTCGGTACTTATAGTGTTTTAACTTTTATACTTACAGTTTACGGATATATTATATTGATTATACTCTCACCAATTTTCTTCAGCAACTGGAAGAACATATTACCGGAAGATTTATACAAAAGTTTTGTTTCAGAAGACTGATTTACTAAGATGTGAAACGTCAAACGTGAAACGTAAAATGTAAAACGTGAAGCGTGAATTATAAAACGTAAACGTGAAACGTTTATCTGAGCATCTAGTATCTACCACCTTACATCTAGTGCTCGACGTTTGACGTTTCACGCTTCACGTTTGACGTTTGACGTTTGACGTTTCACGCTTCACGTTTGACGTTTGACGTTTCACGTTTTATGGCTTTATCACACCAACAAAATTTGATGAATTGTTGAATGCATATATTACATCTGTAAGATCAACAAATGAATTGCAGTTAATGTCTGTCACTATATACCCGCCTGCAAAATTACTTGCATCATTGAAAACAGATACAATGTCAGACAGGTCTACAGACTCATCCTGGTTTACATCGCCTGTATATAATGACCATATGCCGCCGACATTAATTTGATTGCTGCCGAATGCCTGAGTACTTGCGTAAGTAAAATTGTAACTCAGATAATTTGAATTAAACGAAGGTGTAGCGTTGCTCCATGTAGCAACTGAGTTTCTGTGCTTTACGGTTAAGTAGTATGGTACTCCGTTTGCAAGAGAGTTGAATTGGAAAATTCTCGGCTGACTTAATCCTCCCGTACTCGTCGACGATTCAATTAATCCATAAGGAGATACAGAGCTTCTCACTTCAACCGTTGCAGTGTCTTCAGCTCCACACGCTTCATAATTAATCACTAATTTTAAAATCGGATTGCTGATGTTGTATTCAGATACATATTGAAAATTGGTTGCAGCAGCTACTGTTCTTATTAAAGCCCCGGATGCTGAATCAATTTCATGTATACCTGTAGAATTCGTTACAAGAAAATGTCCATTACCCAACAAGTGCTGACCCCGGTTGCCGGTGATACCCGTGAGCAATTTAATAAAGGCTCCGTTTGCATCAAGCATAGCGAGTCCGGAAGGTGTCTGAAAAGCTGATACGGTAACAAAGCCGTTTGGGAGTTCGTGAATCTGCTGGCTGATTCCGAAATTTGAGCCGGTATAGAACGAGGCAATGAATACTCCTGCAGTATCAAATCTGCTGACTCTGTTTGTGCCGGAAAAATTTGAAACCAGGACATCATTTGCTCTGATGCAAATATCAAACGGAGTATTCATATTTCCGGATATGTATGTTCCCAAATGCACTCCGGTAGGGCTGAACTGTTGGATCGTGGTTCCGTTTGTTCCGCTTCCGACTGATACAACAAGATTATTGTTAGGTCTGTATCTCATGCCTCTCATATTATCGGCAATTGTAGTAATCGGTCCGCCGATCGGAGCGAATACCGAATTATAAGTTCCGTTGAGATTAAATAACTGTACAACATCCGTGATCTGATCACAAACCAATACTTGTTCGCCGTTAAAGTGTTGCAGTGCAACTTTCGGAGTAGCAAGCTGCGGTCTTGTCTGAGGAATAAATGCTGTATCAATCAGATCGCCGTTGTCTGCATTAAAAATGTAAACCCGGTCATTTGTTGATTCCACTGCAAGAAGGAATTTTGAAGCTGCACTTCTTCCGGTTAAGACGGGATCAAAATATCCTTTTGTATTATCCACAATTTTCCTGTTACCGTAATCAATTCTTGCATTTTGAAAATTGATTTTTGTAACAACCTCTTCATAATAAGCAGTATATCCTCCGTTATACACATCGGCAAAATCCGTAAATACCAGATATACCGGTCTTCCGTTTTCCACAGTCTTAACGTCAATCATAATTTTGTCGGTTGACATTATCGTAACGGGTTTGCCCTGACTAATGGCAACAGTTCTTGCTATATGAACCTGCTCGGGGTTTATTTCACCCAGAACCATCAGTTCATCAAAGCTGATTTGTGGTCGGGCGTACAATTCACTCTGCAAAGCAAAACAGAGAAAACTAAGAAGAAGTATTATTTTGATCATGGGAAATTACTCCTTTCGTAAAATTAGAATTAATTTGGAAAAATGTTTTAAAGAAGTGCAAATTCAAGAAACCACTTTCATTAAAATATTCAATAATAGAAACTCTTGCAGGATGTCCGATTGCTTTGGTAAGTACAGCAATGAACTTTGCTAGTCGCTCCTATTATCATATATTTTTGTAAATCAATATTACGATAAAGATACAATACAAGAAAGTCAGATAGTATTTTTTTATTGATGCTCGCATTGACTCATATTAAATATAACCCAAGAGTATTGTAAAATAGGTCGTTGATTCATATTAAATGTAACCGTAAAATTTACTAAAAAAGGTTAAATTTCTGCTGAGTAATTTGCCAGCATTCATTTCAAGGATACAAAATATTATAATGCAAGGACCCAGCGGGAGAGTCGTTACTTCCGCTGAGTCCCGCATGTTGATTATTAAATTATTTATTATTCAAAATGTTGAAATGCGGATGACCCAGCGGGAACGGTAAAATTAATCCAAAAATCTCTTAATCAAAACAAATCCTAATTCAGACAATAAATGGAAGCTTCACTTCGTTCAGCATGACAAAACAAAGTTATTTTACAACCGCCATCTTCTTTGTCATTTTAAAGTTACCTGCTTTTAACACATAGAAATAAATGCCGCTTGAAAGCCCGGATGCATTAAAATCCGTTGTGTAATATCCTGCCTGTCTGCTTTCATTTACAAGTACTGCAAGTTCCTTTCCGGACAGATCATATACGACGAGGCTTACATTTGATTCGGATGGCAATTCAAAATCTATCTTTGTCGACGGATTAAACGGGTTCGGATAGTTCTGCGATAACCTGTATTGCGATGGAATTCCTACCACTACTTCTTCGGACAGATCAAAATATTCGAAGCTGCCGTTATAGTCTATCTGCTTCAGCCTGTATCTGTATTTGCCTGTTTGTACTTTTTCAGAGAAAGAATAATTCCTGATGCTGTTCGAATTACCACTTCCGGCTACAGCTCCGGCATAAATCCATTCACCATTGACTTGTGATCTTTCGATTACAAAACCTGAATTATTTGTTTCGTGTGATGTCGTCCAATTAAGTGATACCCTGTCTCTTTCTGTATTTGAATTAAAGCTTGTTAACTCAACCGGAAGGATGTAAATGGGATTCTCTACCAGATAGTGATTAACCAGAGTGTCATACAAAGGCATTAACGTCTGGTTTGGAAATTGTAAACTATCAACTCCAAAAGGATAAGGTAGATAATATGCTACAAATGTATTTGGTGAAGCACCAAGCTTGTATGATAAGTTTATAGGGCGAAATTCAAATCTTCTCCTGTCTGTTACTAATTTAAAGGTAAGAATTCTTGTCCCGGGGAATGTTCCGCTTATAAAAAAATTGTTTGTGGGCACCGGAAGAGGTGAGCTTGATTTTAGATATCCGTTTAATGAATCTACCTGAAAAGACGGTGGTCTGAGATTAGGTGGTAATGCACATTCATCGGGTACCAAACCGAAACTGAGATTTTCTCCGGGTCTCTGGATTTCTTTATTATATCGGAAGGTAAATTGTCCTGAGGCATATTCCAGATCATGGATACCGGGCATTCCCTGATTTGTCTGCTGCATCCAGATTTCAAAAGTAAGTATGCTGTCCTGGTTTTGCGAAAAATTCGGACGTGTCATGATGTTTTTTAAAACCATGTTAAATGTCGGCGTGCTGTCGTTTGCCTCAATGTAAGTAGTGAATTTCCAGACTGGAGAAATAATGTTCGTATTTGATTTCACCTGCCAATAGTAATCGGTTGAATGTTGCAAGCCGGTCACATTCCTGAAAGTATCAGTAACGGTTGAATCAAGTATGACTACATTGTTTAATAATGAATCTGTAGATAAGACAAAACGGTAACTGGAAGCCGCATTAACTTTTTTCCACAGGAAATTTAATGTCAGAGCAGTATTCGTTAAATTGTCCGGCGGAAAAATCAATGTTAATGTAGTGTCCGGGGCGACCGTATTGAAGTTCCATACTTCAGAAATACTGCTTGAGTTTATGCTGTATGCCTTCACCTTCCAGTAATAAACAGTTGAAGAATCAAGTCCGCTGACATTTCTGAATGTATCCGTAATTGCAGAATCATTGATCACTATATTAGTAAATAAAGAATCGGTAGCTAATGTAAAGCTGTAGTTTAATGCCGTATTAACTTCATTCCATAGGAATACAAAAGACAGGGGAATGTTTGTTGAATTATCCGGAGGATAAACTAACGTTGCCGGACTTAAAAAAGTACCGAACTTCCATGTAGCTGATGAGCTTACAAAAATTGAATCATTTACAGGTGTTACTCTCCAGTAATAAGCTGAATCTATGTTGAGATTATTTAATGTTTTAAATGTATCGGTCAATGAAGATTCACTGTAAACTAATGTGCTGAAATTAATATCCTGTGCAACTTCAAGAGTATATGTCGTACCGGATGGAAAATCAAAACTTTCCGATAACTCTACATTCTCACTTATCTTATCTCCGTTAATGAATTTACCTTCCCTGAGATACTCCGAAAACATTATGTTATCGAATGCTTTTGAATTAAGAATCAGTGGTTTTAAAGTTGTAGCAGTACCTGTACCAAGCCAGGAAAAAGTTACAGGAAGCTGATTATACATGTAATCATCCGGCGGAGAATTAAGTACTGTTTGAACGGTTCCGACATTAAACAACCATGTGGAAGAGAATGCAAAATAAACTGAATCATTTTTCCCTGAAACATGCCAGTAATAGACTGCACCGGGAGTCAGACTGCTGACAGTTTTAAAAGTATCTGTAAGTCCCGAGTCGGAATATACAACATTATTAAATACAGGATCAGATGCTATTTCAAGTTTATAGGAATTGACGCTGTCATTCTTAAGCCATGAGAAATAAATATTCTTTTTTACAGTGGAAGAGTTATAGTTGGGAGTTAAAAGAGCAATGTTGCCTATAACAGAATTTGAATCTTCAACTGAATAATGATTAATTACAGTATCAAGCAATGCAATTGCAAACTGATTCGGATTTAACTCACTGTCGACAGAATCAGGATACGGAAGTAAATATGCCGCAAAAGTATTAAATGGGGCATCAAGTTTGAACCGGAGGTTCAGTGGTTCAAAATTAAATCTCTTTCCGTTTGTAACTGCACGGAAAGTAAGAATTCTCGTCCCGGGATAAGTTCCGCTGATAAAGAAATTCGCGAGTGACTGAGGAATATTACCTGATGCCTGAAGATATCCTTCCAGAGAATCAACCCTGAAAGACGGAGGTCTGAGTATAGGTGGCAGTTCACTTTGCGCAGGAACGATTCCAAAGATCAAATTCCCGCCGGGTGTATGAATTGCTTTATTGTATCTGAAAGTGTACTGAGCACAGCAGAATTCAAAATCATTTACCCCGGGCTGGCCCTGATTAGTCTGCTGCATCCATAATTCAAATGTAATTATGCTGTCCTGACCATTTGGTTTCGGATATCTTGTAATGTTTTTGGCAGTCATGTTAAAGGTCGGGTCTATGCCTGAGGCATAAACATCAATTGCTAATGAACTTAGAATAAGTACAATCAGAATTGATAAAATCATACAATTTTTTTTCATGGCTATTCGGAATTTAGATTATTAAATAGTAATTAGATCCCTGTCAAAGTTCATAAAATGTGACATTATCATGAATTCTGAATAATGGTTTCGCTAAACTTGGGTGAGGATTTAAAGAACCGGGGATAAAAAGTAAACTTCTTTCAATTGCGATTAAATTAATTGAATGTACTTTAAGTTTCAATGAAATATTATCTGTGCTTAACGTAAAACGTCAGATGTGAAACGTAAAACGTCAAATGTCAAACGTCAGATATGAAACGTAAAACGTCAAACGTCAAATTTGAAACGTCAAACGTCAGATGTGAGACGTGAATCGTTTCACGTTTGAGCAGATTCAAAGTTTTTATTTGTTTTTTTGTTTAATTTATTTCTAAGAAAACTGATAATAACATAGCATTTTTAGACATTTTAATAAAATTTCATCCAGTTTAATTGTTTAATATTTAATAAAAAATATTTGCATAATAGAAAATGATAATACTATTTTTGTATCAATTTAAAGGAATAAGTAATCAAAAAATATTATCAGACTATTATGAAATCAGTAAAACAAAATCTTATATCCATCAAAATTTATTTAATTATTATTCTGATTACTTCGTTTGGGATAAATGAATTAAAAGCGGAAATATCAGAGAATGCGTCAATGTCACCCTGCAATCCCAATATTTTATCATGGACCCGTCATTCAAAATTCGCAGTCAGATCGGATGACATTTTTAAAGTTAAAGCTGACAACTGCGGAAATGTATATGCAGCCGGAATTTCCGACGACAATGGTAATCTGACTGACATTTTTATTATTAAGTATGGCTCTGCAGGTGATACTTTATGGCATAAGATTTATAACGGTCTGGATTCAGGTTCTGTAAGCCAGGATAAATTCGGAGACCTCGTTGTTGATTCTTCAGGTAATGTTTATGTGTGCAGCGCAGCTCCTACTTCAACAGGAGGCTATGATTACGTAGCCATGAAATTTAATACAGACGGTATTTTACAGTGGATAAAAAGATTGAATTTCAAGGAAGAAGATGTACCGATGTCTGCCTGCATTGACAACTCAAATAACTTTATAGTTACCGGTTATGTCAAAAATTCCGGTTTAGAAGGATCATACATGACTGTAAAATATAATTCAATCGGCGATACAGTATGGACAAAGAACTACACCGGTGATAACAATGATGCGAGTACTGCAAGATCGGTTTGTGCTGATACTATGGGTAATATTTATGTTACAGGAAATTCAGCAAAGTTCGCGCAAGGTAATGATTTTGTTACGATCAAATACAATTCAGCAGGAAGTATTTTATGGACAAAGCGTTACAACAGTCCTTTGGGGAATTCACAGGATATACCGGTTGGAATAATGTTAGATGCTTCATCAAATGTTTACGTCACAGGATATTCGGACAGTGTTTTTGTTGGCTCACCTGATTATCTGACTTTAAAATATAATTCAAACGGTGATGTTCAATGGGTATCACGATACAGCGCGCCGGGAAATCTTAGTGATTATGCTCTTTCACTTGCTGTAGGAAGTACCGGGAATGTGGCTGTTACAGGCTATTCAATGAATGCATCCGGAAACTATGATATGCTGACCTTAATGTACAACTCATCCGGAATTAAGCAATGGGAAAAAAGGCAAACAGGAACCGGCAATTACCATGACGTCGGCAGGGCTGTTATATTTAATTCTTCGGGTGATATTTATGTTGCCGGCAATCTGTTCAATGCCACCTCGGATGCCGTAATATTTAAATACAGCTCAACGGGTGCTCAGAAGGGTTACAGAGAATTTGCAGGTTCATACAATAAAGATGATGTCTTCAGAAGCATTTGTATTGATAAGCTGGAAAATGTATTCGCAGCAGGAAGAATGAATTATTCTAATTTTGACTGTGTCTCGCTGACAAAAAAATATTCTCAAAGTGAGTTCAACTTTATACTGAAGCTCAATGCAATACTTGAGGGATTTCATTACAGCAGTTCAACTCCTTTTATGAGACCGGATTCTTTGATGGTTTATATTCGCTCTGCAAATTCCCCGTACACTATATTGGATTCCTCAAAGCAAAAGCTTAACAATATTGGATACAGTGAGTTTTACTTCAGAAACATACAGATTGGTACAGGATATTTAATTTCTGTAAATCACAGAAACTCAATTGAAACCTGGAGCGCAACAGCAAGTCCGTTGATTTTCAATTCCGATACGGCTTCCTATAATTTTACTTCTTCCGCAAATAAAGCATTCGGTAACAATCTGAAACAGGTTAACTTATCCCCTGTCCGTTTTGCAATTTACAGCGGTGATGTCAATCAGGACGGGAATGTTGATTTAACGGATGTTTCTTCTGTCTATAATAATTCAATCAGCTTTTTAACAGGATACGTTGTGACAGACTTGAACGGAGATAACGTTGTTGATTTAACTGATCTTACAATTGGTTACAACAATTCTGTTTCATTTGTGAGTGTGATGAAACCGTGAAAAGTGAGACGTCAAACGTGAAACGTCAAATGTGAGATGTCAAACGTGAGATGTGAAACCAAGACACTAAAGGCACTTTCTTAGCTATTTTAATACTTGGTGTCTTGGTGTCATGGTGGAAATAATACTTGGGGACAATCTTCGGTTTAAAATCCCATTCAACAAAGTTAAATTCCAATTTGTGTTTATTTCAATTATGCAGTGATCATTTCTCTTTGAATCTATAAACCCAAATTGTTCAATAGAAAATAAAGAAAGTATTTAAACGCAAAGCACGCAAAGCACTTACGTAAAGATCGCTAAGAATTTTTTCTTACAATTGCAAATTTCCTTCAGACCTTTGTGTTCTTCGTGGTCTAAGTGGTAAAAAAAATTTCTATCGAACAATCCGGGATAAATTTACTTAATGGATTTTATCTTAATCCTAAAATCCTTTAATCCTATGATTCCTGGTTCAGAAAGTTTTTTTTTAACATCTTGAGTAGAACTTACCTTGTGATTTTAAATTTTACCTATATATTTGAAAACATAATTACACAAGGGGTTTCGTAACAATAAAATTATTGACTTTAAATATCCCGGCAATCGAATTAATTTTAGTCAAATATGAATAGTTGAGAATTTCTTGTTCGGAATGCTGTAATAGATGTTTGATGTTATATAAATTAAACCAAAAAGTATACCTCTCACTGCTTCTTCTATTACCGCACATCTTAACGTCATAAGAATTTTAACATCATAAATACTTTCTCCATGGTAAAGTAATTGAGAGGTATTTTTCATTATGAAAGTTTTAAATGAAAATTCTTTTTCAAATTGAAAATTTTACTGAAGGAGAAATAAAATGAAAAAGTTAATATTTTACTTCGATGTTTTTCTCACTTTAATTTTCTGCAGCAGCACGGTTTTTTCCTCAAATGAATACTTCAGAAGCTATAATTCGGGACCCTGGGATTTTTCTTCGACCTGGCAAATGTCATTGGATTCGGGAAGAAACTGGATCCCGGCTTACACCACTCCAAGAGATACTTCAGGAGTAATAACAATCACTCATACTGTAACCATTTATGTAAATGTATCTGCAGACCAGTTATATGTAGGAGGCACAATTTCAATTAACGATTCTAAAAATCTCACAATACTTGACGGATCAGGAATTGACCTGACCTTAAATTCCGGTGGAACTGTTTCTGGAGCGGGGAACCTTAAGACGCAAGGAACCGACATTACACTTCAAATAAATAGTGGTTCTAATTTTAATGTGACTTTGTTTGTGACCTTTGGTAATACTACTGTATTTGATGGCTCAGGCACTAAAACATCTGTTTTAAAAGGAAATGTTACTGTAAATTCAAGTGCAACTTTGAGTGTCCGCAATGGAGGGTATAAAATACAGGCAAACAAGTCTATAACAAACTATGGAACCATTACCGGATTAGATTCAAAATTTACAATGCACGGAAGTACACTTATAAATACCGGTATGATTAATGTCACAGATTTTGTTTTTGATACGACAACTGCATTGTCAGGTTACGGAACTTTTACAAGCAACA
Source organism: uncultured Ignavibacteriaceae bacterium (assembly GCA_964399995.1). Taxonomy (GTDB): domain Bacteria; phylum Bacteroidota; class Ignavibacteria; order Tepidaquicellales; family Tepidaquicellaceae; genus JAGPCH01. The sequence goes on along the minus strand of CAYNTN010000052.1, from coordinate 18,371 downwards.
GAATTTTTATCATGGGCAATGGTAACGTATATTTATCCGGAACCAATGTAACTCTATCACCTATGAGTTACATTACAATTTCTTCTAACACAACTTTAAATCCGAATACAAGATTTCTTACATTAAATTCCGGAAAGCTTATAGCCGAAAAGTTTTCTACTGTGTCAAATTCAGGTACATTCATGACAAAGGGCACTGTTGATCTCGTTATAAGAAACGGTTCAAATTTCGATTCACCGCTGAAAGTAAATACCGGAACAACTACAGCTTATGATGATGAGGCTTCTCACAAAATTATATTCAAAAGAAAAATCAGCGTTGATCCCGGAGCTTCGCTTAATATCGGAGGCACGGGTTACTACACTCAGGCAAATGATACTGTAGCAAATTACGGAACTATCGGAGGTGATGGCGCAACCTTTATCATGAGAGGATCAACACTAATTAACTTAGGAGCAATAAATCCGACAAATTTAATTTTTGATTCTTTGACTTCAATTTCCGGCAACGCAACCCTGGGTTCATTTAATGGTAATAACATTAATATAGATAGCACAGGAAATGTAACCCTTCAGAACAGCTTAACTTTTGCTCCTGCTTCAGAATTCAATGTTTACAGCGGAGGTGTAATAAATCCGGATAGTAATGCCTTAATGTTCAATTCCGGCACATTCATTTTAAATAACGGAGCAATAGTTTCCGGTTCGGGATCAAGTGCAGGTGCATTTCAAATACAGGGAACAGTAAATTTTAATTTCAGAACAGGAGCAACCTTTAACAGTGCAATCATAGTTAAAACAGGAATTTTAAACGCATACAATACAGATCCTCCGAATAACTTAGTTTTCAGCAATTACTTAACTGTTTATCCAGGTGCTGCAATGAATTGTGGTTATGAAGTAAAAGTAATGCAAAATATTACGAACAATGGAAATATTACAGGATCCGGTTCAACCTTGATAACCCGGGGATCTGCTTTCGTTAACAACGGTTCAGTAACTGTTTCTTTTCTTAATTTCGATACAACAACTAATTTATCAGGAACGGGATCTTACAACTGCGATTCAATTGAAATTAACAGCTCCGGAAATGTAAGATTATTAGACAACACTACGTTTTCACCTTCAGGGAGATTTATGCTGAACACAGACGCAATTTTGAATCCGATGGCACATATTTTTACACTGAATTCAGGAGAGTTATACCAAAAAAGCGGTTCAACTATTTCAGCTTCAGGAACATTCATGACTCAGGGAACTGTGACATTGTGTATAAAAAACGGTTCTAACTTTAATGCTCCGCTTAAAGTAAATTCAGGAACTACTACAGTTCTGGATGACGAATCTCCGTTACCCGTAGTTTTCAATGTGACAGTAACTATTGATGCCGGTTCGACTTTAAATATTCATTCTGGCGGATATAAGATACAAACTAACCGTACTCTCACGAATAACGGAACTATCTCAGGTCCCGGTTCTTACTTATTAGTAAACTGTACTTCTTTGATAAATAACGGAGTTATAAACCCGGCATACATGAATTTTGATACAACTACTTCATTGTCCGGTACAGGGTCTTATAATGTGAACCAGGTTAATATTATCGATTCAGCCAATTTATCCATACTTAATAATGTAACATTTACTTCATCCGTGATTAATATGCAAAGCGGGGGAGCACTTAATCCGAATTCAAATACATTTACACTTATAAATAGTACATTAACGGTTTTCAGCGGCGCAAGTGTAAGTGCATCGGGAATTTTTCAGACTGAGGGAACCGTAACATTGCTAATTAAAAATGGATCATCTTTCAGTCCGGCTTTGAAAATAAATTCAGGGGTAACAACTTGTTATGATCCGGGATCTCCTTATACTGCAATAATTAACGGTTCAATTTCGGTAGACAGCAGTGCTACACTTTCAGTATTTGGCGGTGGTTACACAATAGCTGCCAATAGCAACATAATAAATAATGGAACAATAAGCGGCACCGGATCTTATTTCAGATTTTACGGATCAAATCTAACTAACAACGGAATTATATCACCGTCATCATTTACATTTGAATCCGGTACTCATAATTTGCAGGGGACAGGTAATTGGGGTACAGCAGGTAATATTTTAAACAATGCTGCAGTTTCTCTGGCAAGCAATCATCAGATGAGAAGCGTGAATATAAGTTCCGGAGGATCTTTTAATTTGATGACATATAAACTTTCCCTGACTGATTCTGACCCGATTATAAATAACGGAATATTTACTGATTCAAACGCAACAGTTGAATATAATGGAACGTCAGCACAGGATATTTCGACAACAAATGTTACATACAGCAACTTGAGAATTAATAATTCTGCAGGAACAATTCTCACCGGATCAATTAATATTAGTGATTCATTAAATGTTATTCTCGGAGATCTTGATCTTAACGGATGGATTATCATAATTTCTTCAACCGGTTATATGACTGAAACATCCGGTAATACAGTTAAAGGATCTTCCGGTTACATTACTACCACACAATATCTTAATGCGCCTTCATCTTTGAATCCCGGAGGACTTGGAGTTGTATTAACAACTGCAGAAAATCTCGGTTATACTGAGATAAGAAGGGGACATGCTGTCCAGAATGGGTTATCCGATCTCTCAAGCATTGCCAGATACTTCGACATTAATCCTGAATTTAATACTGAACTAAATGCTGCACTTGTTTTTAAGTACGATGATTCTGAACTCAACGGAATAGTTGAGCGGAAAATGGTATTATACAGGTCAACCAATTCAGGGACTGACTGGTCTCCGGCAGGAGGTACTGTAAATACAACTTTGAATCAAATTACAATTTCCGGATTAAGTTCTTTCTCAAGATGGTCTGCGGGTCCAATTCCGTCGCTCATTAGACTTATTGTCCAGGGATTTTATAATATAGAATCAGACAAAATGATAATGCGAGATACAGTCAGAGCATATTTAAGAAATAATGAACCACCGTATAATTCAGTTGATTCGGCAACTGCTGTTATAGATTCATCTTCATTCCGGGGAAGTTTTCTTTTTGATAATGCAGATGCAGGCGTATATTACATTCAGGTTAAGCACAGAAATTCAGTTGAAACATGGAGCAAATCAGGTGGCGAGAATTATATATATGGAATTCAAATGACATATAATTTTACTACGGACGCTTCACAGGCATATGGTGGTAATATGATCTTATCAAATACTTCTCCCGTCAGATATTCGATATACAGTGGGGATGTAAATCAAGACGGTATGATTGATCTTAGTGATCAGCTATTAATATATAATGATGCGAGTACTTTTGTCACCGGATATGCAGATTCAGATCTGAATGGAGATTACATCGTTGATTTGAATGACATTCTGATTGCCAGTAATAATGCGGCGTCATTTATTACGGTGGTTAGTCCTTAGGTTCAATTACAAATTACAGATATAATGAAAGGAATATTCATTAAATTTTCTGTAATCTGTTTATTAAGTTGTATTTTGATAAACGAATTATCGGGGAATTGTTGTTTATTCGATTGCGGTGAAGGTGTTTAAGGGGGAGTGAGTTTGATTTGGGATTTGGGATGGTGGATTTGGGAATTATTTTGTTTTTTTTTTAATGAAAATCTGATTGATATATCTATCAAGTTAATCTTAAATTACTCACCGAAAAACAATTTGAGAAGTCTTGATTCATTGCAACTGGCTTCTGCCATCTTTTCTAATTACTAACTTAAGTTGACCGCTTTTATAATTGAAATTTGTTTTTTGCCACAAATTCACACGAATGAACACGAAAATCATTTCTTTTAATTCGCGACAATTAGTGCAAATTCGTGGCGTATTCTAACTTTTTTAGAAAAACCGCTCAACTTGAGTTACTAATTTTAAAATTGACATTTTCGTTTGTTGCGATAAAGAACTTTTATTAGTTGCTGAAAATTATTTTAACACAATAAATCCTGAATCAGAATAACAATATTCTTCCCTTCTGTAATATTTTCTCTGTCCCAGCTTCGTCAAATGCTTAAATTCAGTTTCTCAGGTGCAGAGAAGACGCATATAAAAATTGTATCTTTGTAATTTGCTTTCTATCTTTGCAGTAAACAGTAAATACAAATTCACCTTTGCTTGTTTTCCCGAGTAAACCATAGTAATAGTTCTGAACAAACAAACTATCATTAACCATAAATTAAACTTAAATGACAAACAAAGAATTCTTTATCCGGACGTGGAAGAGTGAAATGGAAGCCACACTAAGTGCAATCAACGGGTTGCCGTCAGATATGTCTAAGCTAAATTATCAGCATGATGAAAAGGCAAAGAATGCAACAGAGCTTCTAAGCCATTTATTAGGACACGCTGAAGTAATGAACAATTCAGTTGATACTTTCATTGCAGATGAAAAAACTGCAACTAAACTTTTTAAATCAAAAGAAGATATCACTGCATATTTTGAAGCAAATGCAAAATCTATAATGGAAAAGCTAAACGCTGCCGATGACAGTGTCTGGGAGTCACAGGCAATATCATTTCAATTGGACGGTCAGGAATTATTTTCTTACCCGATGAGCAACACATTCTGGATGCTAATGTTTGACATGATTCATCATCGCGGACAGTTAAGTACATACTACAGGCACATGGGAGTAAGAAACCCGCAAATATACGGACCAACAGCAGAAGATACGGAAGCAATGAAATCAGGTGAGCATTGATTTTAAATTTATTTCCCGCTCCTAAGTCTTACAGTATTTATTCTTATTTCTTTGGAAAACAACACAACCATAAACATACAAAGAAAAAATGAAAACATTAAACAGGAAAAAACATTGGGAGAATATCTACCGGACAAAGCAACTGAACGAAGTAAGCTGGTATCAACCAACACCTGCTACTTCGCTTGACTTCATTAAACAATTTAATGTGCCGGCAACTGCCAAAATTATTGACATTGGCGGAGGCGACAGTTTTCTGGTTGATCACTTGCTTGACAAGGGATATCAGGACATTACCGTGCTCGACATTTCAGAAGCAGCAATTGAAAGAGCAAAGCAGAGACTAGGCAACAAAGCCGGAAAAGTAAAATGGATTGTAGCTGATGCTGCAAAATTTCAGCCGACAGAGAAATACGATTTTTGGCACGACCGGGCTGCGTTTCACTTTCTGACAGATGAACAGGAAGTTTCGAACTATCTCGACACAGCACAAAAAAGTATCAAGCCGGAAGGAGTTTTGGTAATCGGAACGTTTTCGGAACAAGGTCCGAAAAAATGCAGCGGCATAGAAATCAAGCAGTATTCGGAAAATTCAATGACCGGGCGGCTTAAAAAATACTTTGAAAAGATTAAGTGTGTCACCGTTGACCACAAAACTCCGTTTGACACAATTCAGAGTTTTGTGTTTTGCAGTTTCAGAAAATTATAACTGAGTTAATATTGAAGATTGATATATGAGAACTGAACTTATCTTTTACATTCTGATCAACCTGCTGCTTGTGAGTTGCACGGCAATTGCCCAAATTTCGTCCGATGTAAAAATTGTCGGGGATATGAAAAATGCAATGTGGAAAGGACAACTTTACGGAAACATAAACCTTGACACGATTACCAACAAGACAAACCTGTACGGTCTTGGACCAGTTGAATATTTAACAGGTGAAATTTTAATCATAGACGGTAAATCATACAAATCAACTGTAGTATCTGATACGACAATGAAAGTTGAAGAAACCTTTGAAATTAAAGCTCCATTTTTTGGTTACGCCAACATTGCCAATTGGAAAGTACAGACTTTGCCCCCCAGCATTCAAACAATTCAGCAATTAGAACAATACCTTGACACGATCACAATATCTTCACTAAGACCTTTTATATTTAAACTTTCCGGGACAGTCGAACAAGCAACAATTCATATTGTGAATTTGCCAAATGGTACAAAGGTTAATTCCCCGGACGATGTTCATAAGAGACAAGTAAACTATCGAGTAATCAATGAACAATCAGAGATAGTTGGTTTTTTCTCGACAGAGCATAAGGCAATTTTTACTCATCACGACACTTATCTGCATATGCACTTAATTACGACAGACCTGCAAAAAATGGGTCATTTGGACGAAGTGCAATTTAAAAAAGGTACTATGAATTTGTTATTACCGGCTGAATAAAAATGGAAATAGTTGAAGAAATAATTGACAAACTGTAAGACCTGAAATGAACCAAACCAGATGCAAAACCCAAAAGACATAATTGACTGCTATGATAAAACAGCGGAGAAATATGCCGAAAAGTTCAAAGATGAACTTGCGGGGAAAAACTTTGACAGGATAATACTCAAAGCATTTTGTGAAAAGAATATTTCAAAGGGACAGTTGATAGATCTCGGCTGCGGACCGGGGCAGACAACTAAATTTCTGTTTGACAACGGTTTTAAAAACATTATTGGCACAGACCTGTCACCTGAGATGGTTAAAGTTGCAAGCAGACATTATCCGGAAATCAAATTTGAAGTCGCGGATTTATTAAAATTAGATTATAAAGAAAAAAGTTTTGGTTCTGCAATAGCATTTTACGCTATTGTTCACTTTGACTATAAGCAAATAGAAACAGCATTCAGAGAAGTTAAGAAAATACTTATTGATGGAGGAGAGTTTTTATTTTCCTTACATATTGGTGATTACACTGTACATTTGGAAGACTTTTTAGAAGAACAAGTAAATATAGATTTTTATGCATTTGAAACAGAGAAGATTAAAAAAATTATTGAAGAGGTTGGCTTTGAGATAATAGATATCATTGAAAGAAATCCATACAAGGATATAGAATATCCAAGTAAGAGAGCTTATATCTGGATAAAAAATTGCCTTTGAAACGACGCTGTTTCAATTATAAATTACAAATATCACTTTTACACATTTCTCATATTACGGCTTAATTACACTCACAAACGTAGTGGAATTATTATACCCTATCAAAACATCCTCAAGATCAGTCAGATAGTTTCCTGTCAAATCAGTTACTAAAAAACCTGATGCAAAAATACTCGCATCATTATATCAGCCTATGCTATTATTTATGAAATAAATAGAATACAACCCATTTCTTGTCCCGCTTTCTTGAAGTGACCAGTTTAATCCGCCGTTTGATGTTTTGAGAATTGTGCCACCCCATCCCACATGTTGTTTTTACTACCCGGTAATCAATTATCAATTTTCAATTATCAAATTCCAAATCCAAAAATCCCAAATTCCAAATTGTTCAGATCTCATATTTATAAATCCTGTAATTCTTTATCTTGATTCCTCCGATTTTTTCCATAATCCTGTTCATCCTGTAATTGCTTTCCAGCACATAGCAGGCTTCAGCTTTGGGAATGCCGAGTGAAACGAGATTATCACGGATTTTTTGATAAAGCAGCACATCAATGCCTTTGTTCCTGTATTCATCAAGTACGCCGAGTATCAAAACTCTGGCATTATTGATCTTTCTTTTATAATACAGGAATTTTAAAAATCCGAACGGAAACAATTTCCCGGATTTTATTTTACCGAATACCTGATTAAGATCGGGAAGCGCTACTACATAACCGATCAGCTTATCGCCTTTTTCTGCAAACAGCATCAGACTATCAGGAACAAAACGGCTGAACTCCTTTGCTGTTTTCTTAAATTCGTTTTCTGATAATGGAATGAATCCCCAGTTATTTTTATTTGACAGATTGTAAACTTCCCTGAACTGTATGACTTCCCGGTCAAGTTTTTTGTAATTGATGTCTCTGAAAGTTATTCCCAACTCCTCTGTGCTTTTAGTTAATTTTTTTAAAAGCGTTGTCTGAGCCGGCTCTGCAAGAATGTTTTTTCCAATCATCAGGTATGAGGAAAGATCCATATCCTTAATAAAGCCGTATCTTTCGAGAAAGTCATTATAGTATGGTTTGTTATAGGGCATTATTATCACGGGCGGAGTTTCATATCCGGATATCAGAATTCCGCACGAATCATTAGTTGTCAGGTTTGTCGGACCTATGATCTTATTGAATCCATTCAGCTTGTGAACTTTCACGACCTCATCCAGCAAAAGCTTTGTTACTTCATAATTATCTATAGATTCAAAAAAACCAAAAAATCCTGTTCTTTCATTATATGTTTTATTATGAACAGTATTATTTATGGAAGCAATTCTTCCGACTGTTTTGCCGTCTGTAACTGCTAAGTAATAATCCGCAGAGGAATGTTCGAAAAAAGAATTCTTGTGTGAGAGGAAGTCTTTCTGCAGTGTTACCGGTTCGAATACAAAATTCAGGTCTGCCCTGTAAAGTTCTAAGGGAAATTTTATAAACCGGTTCAGTTCATTTTTACTTTTTATCTTAATTATCTGCACATCCATAATTTTTTTCTTTGGTTCTATATGATTTAGAGTGGAAAATAATTTCTGAACACAAAATCTACTACAAAGGAATAGGCATTGTTTGAAAACATCAAACCAAATGTTTGTCATTCCCGCGTGCTTCAGAGTGTCCGAAAACAGGAAATTGCCTCAAAGTCTCGAAGACTCAAAGTTAAAAAACTTTCAAAACAAAATCCTTTGAGCCTTTGAGTCTTTGTGGCAAACCAAACTTAATCGTTTTCGGACAGTCTGGAGCACGCGGGAATGACAAACATGCAGGTTTTTATTAGTAAAAATATATTTCAAATAACTAACAATTCCAGTGCCTTTTCCTGATAATGAATTATTAAAATATATTCGGAGCATCACCATTCTTTATAAATCTTCTGTAGTTAAGATTCACTATGAATGCAAACAAAAGAGACAAAGGATGTTTAAAGAAATATCTGTTAAGCAAAGTTCTTTTTATAATATTCGGAACGGTATAAATTTTTTTGTAAAGCCACCAGTACATCTTCTCCAGATCTTCGGGAGACAGATTAGCCGGGGAATAAACACAGTCTGTTGCTGTGTAGTAATTATAGTCCTCATGAAGCAAACGTCCCTGTTTTTTATATTGATCATACAACACCGATCCGGGCAATGGTGTCAGTATGTAAAATTTCGGAATAGGGATTTTTGTTTTCATCACAAAATCAAATGTGCTTCTGATGGATTCTTTAGTATCGCTGTCAGTTCCAATCATCATCTCAGTTGCCGGAATGATCCCTGCTTGGGAAATTCTGTTCAAAAATAATTCATGCTTGGAAGTAGCGACCCAGTTTTTATTTAACTGGTTCAGTCCCTCCTGACTGATGCTTTCAATTCCAAGACTCATTATCCTGCAGCCGGATTCCGCGACTAGCTTTAGAAGACGGGGATTGCGAGCCAGGTTGGTAGAACATTGGCTCGCCCATTTCATTTTTAATGGCTTTATGAGAATGCATAACTCTTCAAGGAATTTGGGGTTTCCTATTATGTTATCATCCAAAAGGTAAAAATAACTGAATCCCAGTTCTTTGATTTTCATTATATCCCGTACCACTTCACTTACCGGACGCGCTGAATATCTTCCTTTGTAAACACATGCAATTGAACAGTAACTGCACAGATGCGGACATCCTCTCCCTGCCTGCACCGGAAGCATGAATCCTATTTTCTTTTTCAATAAAAGCTCATATTTAGGCAGCGGAAGGTTGTTTAAATTCTTAAGTGGATTTTCATATCGTCTTTTTATCTTTCCGGTTGATTCAAAGTCTTTGAGCAATTCAGGCAATGATATCTCCGCATCTCCTATTATCACACCATCGCAGTATTCATCCACAAACCATGGAATGATCGAAGGCATGTATCCTCCCATGAATACTACTTTTCCTCTTTTCCTGAATTCGGTAGCTATGTCAATGGCGCGATACACGGCATGACCCATCGCGCCTATTCCTACAATGTCGGCGTCCGAATCAAAGTCTATTTCATCTACAACTTCTATGCTGATCTCCAGCTTCCAGTTATCCGGAACAAATGATGCAAGAAGCGGAAATGCAAGACCGGGGAGATAGATTCTATTCTGCTTGCAGAGTTTTCTTCCGTTAGCGCTGTATTGAGTGGACTGTATTAAAAGAAGCTTAGGCATGTCCTGCTATCTCCATTATTCTTTTTTGATATTGTTTTTTTACTCTGCTAAGTCCGCCTGCCAATCTCAACTGCATGTTAAGAGGATACTTCAGGTTTTTGAAAAAATTTTTTGGGTCTTGAATGATGCGCAGATAAAGGTTTAATATATTTTTATAAAAATCTTCGAGACTCATTTTCTCCGGACGGATTGCCACGTGAGCAAGATCCCATTTCACATAATCAGTTCTGCTGATTACCAGATCTTCTTCTTTAATATTGATCCCAGTTCCTTTAAGCGGTGTCAGTGGCTGAAGGTTTACAAACCTTATCCCAAGATCCGTCATAATATCGCCTGCCTTTTTAAAATCTTCATTGCTCCACGAGGGAGATATGATCACGGCAGCATAGCAGTCAACTTTATATCTGTTCAATACTTCCATTGCAAGCTTGTTAGTATTGCTCGTGGTCTGTTTGTTAAATTCATTTAATTCAACATCATCAAAAGATTCAAGTCCTACAATTACTGTTCGCAATCCAACCTCTTTGAAGTCCTTAATGATATCAGGATTTGCCGCAATAAAATCCGCCCTTCCATATATAAGATATTTTTTCCTGATTTTCCTTTCCTTTAATGATCTGATAAATTCACTAACACGGCTTTTGCTGATCAGAAAATCATCGTCAACTATGTATATCTCTTTTTCTTTAATTGATGAAAGTTCATCCAAGACATCCTCCATCGGTCTGGCAAAATATTTATCTCCCGTTATTTTTCTGCAGTAACAGAATTTGCATTTGTAAGGACACCCGAAGGAAGTTTTAATTAAAGCCACTTTATTATGAAATACATAAAAATACTTATCCCTGTATTTTGCTGTTAAAGTCCTGTCGGGAGGAGGAACATAAAATTCATATTCCGGAAGTTTTGATTCGTTCATTATCTCATGAGTTCTCAATACGCAGGATGGAAATTCTGAAAATCCTTTAAAATGATTTATTAGTTCAGGAAAAGCTATCGCTGCATTTCTGACAACACGGTAATCAACCGCTTCATCATCAGCATCTTCAGGAAATTTTTCGACGTGAACTCCGCCAACAATTGTAATAATATTTTTATTGACCTGCTTAGCTATTTTACAGTAGTTTATGATTACAGGTAAGTGAGTTATATAACCAGTAAGACACAAAACATCCGGATTGTATTCATTTATAAAATAGCTGAGGTCTTCCTTTTCAAGTATCATATCAACTATCTTAACTTCATTGTTTTTTCTGATGAGTGTTGCAAGTATCTCAAGCTCCAGCGGCTCTACAATCATCAGATGCTGAAGACCTATTGTTTCGGGTGAGGGTTTCGGTCTTATAAAAAGTACTTTCATGACAGCTCCTTTTAAATCTTATCAGTGTGCAAATTTAAATACATGATGCTTCTCGTTCGTTTTTGTATAAGCTATTACATTTCTGAAAATCCTGAGCAATCCGAGTATCACAGGATTTTTGTGATAGAAGAACATTCTTCTGTCACTCATGACTCCGCCAAGCCTCATCTTCGCTATTTCCGCAGTCTGTCCCAGATCAATTGTACCGTAATTCATTTCAAAAGCATCCTCAACTATGCCGATAAGATTATTATTGTAAGAATGATATTTATCTCTGAGCGAATAGTCCATTCCTCCGAAATAGAAAAACATAAGATCATTGTCTTTGCAGACTATGTGCCAGCATAACATTTTATTATCACTGTAATATGTTGTAAGCCGGAAATTCGAAGGAAGATTTTTGAATGCTTCAAAGCTCAGAGTTTCGACTTTTGTCGTGGTCTTCTTCATAATCTGCATGTACAGAGAATAATGTTCTTCATTAAAAACCGTACAGTCGGTTATAACCTGGTTAACGCCGGTGAATTTTTCCTTTATCCTGTGTATCCTTCTTCTGTAATCATGCCTGAGTAAATTTTCATAACTGCCGAAATTATTACAGCCTAAACTTAAAATTATTGTAGGAAGTGATCTCATATTCACAACTTTGTCATGAATATAATCTTCCGGAAAATTTATTCCAAAGATCAGTCCTGATTCCAGCTTAATAATCTCTGATAATAAATATTCAAATTCATGCGGATCTCCGATAACAGGAGGTGACGCAACTGAAACCGGCAATCCTATTATCTGAACCTTAAGCGGACTCGGAATATTTACAAAAGTAAGTATATTGAATTTTATAGTAAAAACTACCGTAGCCGCAGTTAATATATTGTCACAATAAAGTTCGTAATATCTTTGTGAACAGGGATTATATTTATGAAGATAACTCAGGAATTCTTTTTTCTGAAAGTAGAAGTTTGCCAGCTTGTCCCAATCCATGCTGAGATCATCCGGATTGCTGATTTTTTTAATTACTTTTTCCATCTTTCCTTTACCTCCATTCCGGATTTTTAATTTATCGAATTTAAAATTCATGCTGATGGTGAATTTGTGTCCTTTTCTTTTCTTGTACAAAATTATGTATTCTCAAATTGCCTATTGTCACAGTATTGTCAAAATTTCTCTCTTCCGGACAAACTATTTTCCTTCCTACTGCAGTCGTCCTGAAGTATTTATTGAATGCTCTCATATCTGACGTTAGGAGGAATTCCCTGAGGAAACCTTGCAAACATTTTTAAATCATCCAGTGTAATGTCTTTTTCACTGTAAATAAAAGAATCAGAATTAACAGCTAATGTAACTATCAGATTTGCAGGTAAGGTTATTATAGCATAGTAACCGTGTGAAAGTGAAGCTAATGTGTACAGAACCACTGCGGCTATGTAATCATTTCCTTCAGCGTATTTTATCACAAAATTATCCACTTTTTTCACTGATACCATTTTAATTTTCTTAACTAAGCTGTCATCTGTTTCTGTCAGAACAATAAAATTGGTGCTGTCAACTGCAATCAGTTCTCCTTCGACATGTCCACGTTCCTTCATGATTATCGAAATGTAAGATCCATACACGTTCACATCAATTTTATCTGTATCCGGCAAATAATCCGGTGAAGGCATTGAGCAGCTGCTGTATATGATTGCTATTAGTACTGATATTATTAATTTAGTTTTCATAATATGAAAAATGTTTTGTATCAATTTTTGAATTCCAGAATTCCTGTTCCATTGTAGTTTCATATATCTTATAATCTTTCGCTTCTGATTTAAGGTATTTTGCCGGATGTTCAATCATTTGATTCAGCTTCAACAGATCTTTATCTTTTATCCAGTGTTCACGCATCCATTCGAGATAGTATCCTTTAGAATATAAAAATAACTCATAATCTTCTCCTTTTTGCGGGAGATTAAAATTGAATTTATATTCACTTCCGGGCATTGAGATCAGATATTTATCAGGATTAATGATTGATAAAAGTGCAGTATTGTCAACTTTTCCTTTATTCAATACTGAGAATGGGAAAATCTCCGCCGGTTTGACTTTTTCTTTAATGTTTGTCAAAGCTGCATAATCAATGCGCCACAATCCTTTGTTCAAAAGAAGTTTCAATCTGACATTTGAACTTGAACCAGTATTTTTCAGCGGAAGAATCTGTTTGTTAATTGCAATAGGTCCGGTTTCGTATAATCCTTCTATCATTTCCCAACTGTTATTTTTCTCATTCCAGACATAAACATCAATTTTACCAAGCTCTTTTCCTATCCCGCTCTTCAGTTTGTCATCCGTATCTTTACCGGTTTCAATTTTCGCAAATATATCCCCGACTTCATCACCCATAAATCCGATAGCGCTGTAAATGAAATAAGTGGTCATCAGTGTCTGGCGGAAATGTATGATGAGTCCAAGTTCGTTCTGATTTTCAATATTGTCAAAGTTCAGGAATATTTCCTCTTTACTGCTTAGATTATTATCATCTGCAAAACTATATCTTTCCAGTCTGTCTTCACTCCGGAGTAAATCAGTTATGTCACTATCATTCACGTGTGCATTGCTGAGAGAATAAATATTTTCACATAAATAAAAATCGTTTTTATAAGAATGATAAATGCGTTCACCTTTTTTTCTCGGATATGCCATAAGCTTCACATCTTTTACACAATGAGTTTCTAATGCTTCATTCTTCATCGTGAGAGAAAATACATTGCCGGTCAACGGCATGTTGTTAAGAGCGTCAATGTCTGCATATTCCATTGAAGGAGCAATGGCGCTGGAAAATCCCTCGGCATCTGCATAATGAAAGTTATCTGTTTCATTTATATAAAATGTAGGGCACGAGCCGAAGCATGCTTTGGGATTTGATAAACAGAATACAGTTATAGCAGCATCGACCCCTGCTAAAATGGCAAGAGCGGTAACTCTTCCGGATTCAGTGCCTGTTAGCTTTGTATTCGTTTCAAATATTGCTACACTGTCTATGGAAATTAAAATTTTTCCTTCAGAGGTTATGTTCCTGTTAAAATCATACCGGACGCCTGTTCCGGAAACTGAATTCTGAACTGTGTCAATCATCCATGTATTTCTGAGAATGCAAATGTCTCCATTTTTAAGATGTGCCTTCAGAAACGGTTTGATTTTAATATTTTCTGTCAGGTGAATAAGTTCATTAGCTTCCTTATAGTTTGAACGGAAATTATAAGTCTCACATGCCTCTATAGCAACTATAATTGTAATTATTACCGCGATGCAGAAAATCAGTTTTTTAGGTTTCATTATCATATGTTGTTTTAAAATTTTCATTATCTGTTGAAATCTCCAACACGGTTTTTGTTTTCTCTTTCATTTTTAATTCTGGTCAAAAATAGCTATTCTGAAATTTGCAATTGTCATGGAATTGTCAAAAATACCAATAATTCCATGTATACAATTGCTAAGCAATTTCACACTTCCGTATCATATTCTCCATATAATTTTAACCAAAAATTTACTAATTTTGCATTACATATCAAAAATTTTATCCAAATAACTAATTAAAACAACTTAAGGAGTATAATTAATTTAATGAAAAAAGTAGGAATCTTATTCGGGCAGGAAAATACCTTCCCGCAGGCGTTCGTTGAAAGAGTCAATGAAAAGAATGAAGACGGAATAATTGCCGAATTTGTGAATATTGATAAAGTAATTCAGGGTGAATCACACGGCTATGATGTAATCATAGACAGAATATCTCAGGATGTACCGTTCTACAGAGGATATCTCAAAAATGAAGCCATTGCAGGTACTGCTGTACTCAATAACCCTTTCTGGTGGGCTGCCGATGACAAATTTTTTAATAATGCACTGGCTACAAAAGTAGGCGTGCCTGTTCCAAAAACAGTTTTACTTCCTTCAAATCAAAATCCTCCTGATACAAATGCAAACTCTTTCAGAAATTTGGCATTTCCATTGGACTGGGAAGGGATGTTCAACTATACCGGATTCCCGGCATATTTCAAACCTTTCTCCGGCGGCGGATGGAAGAGTGTTTACAAAGTTAACGACCCTGCTGATTTTTTTAATAAATATAATGAGACAGAGCAGCTTGTAATGATGCTTCAGGAAGAAATTAATTTTGATCTGTATTTCAGATGCTATTGTATAGACAGGCAGGATGTGCTGATAATGCCATATGAACCGAGAAATCCGCATCATTTAAGATATGTATCGAATGCAGCACCTGCCGAGCAAAAGCTTTTGGATACTATCAAGGATTATGTATTAAGACTGAATAATGCTTTAGGATATGATTTCAATACAGTTGAATTTGCAATCAGGGACGGAGTTCCTGTTGCAATAGATTTTTGCAATCCTGCTCCGGATGCCGATGTGCATTCTGTCGGGCAGGAGAATTTTGACTGGGTTGTCGAAGCAGCAGCAAACATGGCAATAAGAAGAGCAAAGAGTCACAAGAAAGGAACAAACAACCTTACATGGGGTACCTTCGTGAAATCATATTCACAGGGCGGTTCATTAATGCCTCCGGTATCGAACGGTTCTGATGAAAAAAAAAAGTCTAAGTCATTAAAGGAAAAAGTCAAAGCAAAAGTAAAAAAGGAAAAAATAAAATAAATCATTTTGCAATTAGAAAATCAGGAAAAATATACATTAGGAATCGAAGAAGAGTTCATGATCATAGATCCCGTTACGCGGGAACTTCAGTCACACATTCAGGCGATTTTTGAAGAAGGCAAGCTGCTGTTAAAGGAAAACTTCAAACCGGAAATGCACGCTTCGGTTATTGAAACAGGCACAAACATCTGTAAAAACATTCAGGAAGCGAGAAAAGAAGTTACAAATCTCAGAACTGCGCTTGCCATGCTCGCCGATCAGCACGGACTCAGAATTGCAGCCTCCGGTACTCATCCATTCTCACACTGGAGAGACCAGAGAATTACTGACCATCCGCGTTATAAAGAAATTATACAGGAAATGCAGGAAACTGCAAGAGCAAATCTTATTTTCGGAATGCATGTCCATGTCGGAATTGCGAACAGAGAAATTGGAATTTACATAATGAATGCCGCAAGATATTTTCTCCCTCATATTTTTGCATTGTCAACAAACTCTCCTTTCTGGCTTGGAAGGGACACGGGATTTAAATCTTACAGAGTAAAAGTATTTGATAAATTTCCCAGAACAGGAATTCCGGATTTTTTTTCGAGTCTGGCTGAGCATGATAATTTTGTCAATCTTCTGATCAAGACAAACTGCATTGACAACGCAAAGAAGATCTGGTGGGATATCAGAGCTCATCCTTTTTTCAACACTCTTGAATTCAGGATATGCGATGTGCAGATGAGGATTGATGAAACAATTGCGCTCGCTGCCTTGATACAGGCTGTCGTAGTAAAGCTTCATAAACTGATTCAGCAAAATCTCGGGTTTAGAATTTATGACAGGGCTTTAATGATGGAAAATAAATGGCGCGCATCGAGATACGGAATCAGCGGAAAGCTGATTGATTTCGGAAAACAGATCGAAGTTCCTTTTACTGAGCTTGTTAAAGAACTGCTTGAATTCATAGATGATGTCGTTGATGAACTGGGAAGCCGTGAAGAGATCAACTATATATTTAAAATGATGGAGCAGGGAACAGGAGCTGACAGACAAATAAAAACATTTTATGATAACGGACAGAACTATAAAAAGCTTGTTGATTTTATTGTAGATGAAACTCATGTAGGACTTGATTATAAACCATCAATCGTAAAAACTAAAACTAAAGCCAAAACCAATTCAAAAACTTTAAAATCTACAAAATCCATTAAAACTACTACAAAATGAAAAATTCTTTTATTGCTGATGTTGATTTTGATAATAACCTCATTGAAGGTGCTAATAATGCAATTAACACTTGTCTGAGACTGAAACCGGAGGAAAGAATTACGATAATAACCGATAATGACTCACTGGAAATTGCATGTTCCCTTGTGAGTGAAATAAAAAAAATCGGTTCTGAATTCAGTATGATGGTAATTGAAGACTATACTCCAAGACCTTCACCGAATATGCCTAAGCAAATTCTTGATGATCTGGCTAAATCTCAGGTCAGTATTTTCTGCGCTCAGGCGCAAACAGGTGAACTGAGCTCAAGAATTCAGATGACTGCTGTGGTTAATTCTCATAAAATCCGGCACGGACACATGGTGAATATTAATAAACAGATAATGACCGAAGGTATGCGCGCGAATTTTCAGGAAATTGATAAGCTCAGTCAAAAATTAATTGAAAAAGCAAGAAAAGCAAGATTTATCAAATGCAAATCCAAAAGCGGAACAGATATTGTTGCCGAGTTTTCACATAAAATAAACTGGCTAAAGACAAGCGGGATAATTTCTATTGAGAAGTGGGGAAACTTACCCGGCGGTGAAATCTTTACCTCACCGATGAATGTCGAAGGTCTGTTTGTAGTTGACGGTGTTGTCGGCGATTACCTTTGTCCGAAATACGGTGACCTTAAAAAAAATCCGCTTTATATAGATATTGTCGATTCAAGAATCTCCAAACTCTCGTGCAGTAATTCGGCATTACTCGATGAATTTACTGAGTATACAATGACGGACGAAAACAGCAACAGAGTAGGTGAGTTTGCAATCGGCACAAACATAGCTCTCTCAAAAGTCATCGGACACATACTTCAGGATGAAAAGCTTCCGACAATTCACATGGCATTCGGTCATCCGTATGCAGAACACACAGGCGCAGACTGGGTTTCCACCACTCACATAGACTGTGTCGGTATAGACATGGATATATGGCTTGAGGATGAAAAAGTGATGGAAGGCGGGAAATTTCTGATATAGTTTTAGTTAAGTTAGTTTAGTTAGTTAAGTTAGTTAAGTTAGTTAAGTTAGTTAAGT